>JABMMT010000164.1 GCA_013205155.1 Betaproteobacteria bacterium
CCAATAATGCTCCGAGTCCTGCCAGCACAATTAACAATAATTTTGGTTTTGGGGTTAGGTGCCAACTCAGGTACGCGTAATACTAACTCTGCGCCTGGCACGCTAATGCCGGTGGGAATACTCATGGTGTTGTACTCATCAAAGCGCCTTACATCTACTACCACTACATCCTCTTTAGCGTCCAATAATTGTTTGACTTCTTGTGCTGAGAGGGAGGGGGTATGACGCTTTGATTCAACAAACTCTCCAAACGATTTACTGGGTACATTAACGTCTTTAAATACTTCTCCGCCCGCAGCTTTCCAGCTCACTACACCGCCGGCAAATACTGAGACATCGCGATATCCAAGTGCAATCAGACGAGCAGCTGCTAGTTGTGCAAAACCTTCGCCATCATCTAATGTCACAATCGGCAAATCCTTGCGGGGTAGCTTGCTAAAAGCATCTATTTCAATCCGTGAAAGGGGTAGATTTGCAGCAAAGAGGGGGTGCTCTTGCGCATGTGGATTCTCTTCTCGGACATCTAGAAACGCAATCTCTTCTTTCTTGAGAAGTTTGTTGCGAATAAATTCATAGCTTTTGGTATTCATACTCATCTTGTCTCTACTCAGGGGGGCAAGTGCAATTTATACTTCAGCGCGTATCTTGTCAACGATCTACTGCGGCATGCCTTTCATCGCCCACATGGCATATTGCTGAAAGATAATAAAATTTGAGATGCCTGATTCTTAGGCTCTTGGTATATTGAGAAAAGTATCACTATATTTGCTGCTGGTAATCGCAACCGCATTGAGTTGATCACTCTTAAAAAATGTACTAAGAGGCTAGATAAGCATCAGGTGGCATTTTGGCTAGTGCTGGGGCACCAAAGGCATCTAATACCCCTCTGGGTGGGAAAGGGGTTAATAGAGGCAATTGACTTGCCTAGGCTTAGCTAGGAGCCTGTTAGCGCCACAACTGTCAAGGCAACAAGGCTGCTAAGCCCCAGAATATGGGCCTTTTGTAGGTATCTAGCGATCTTTTTATTAAAGGCGCCCATTTCGCGGATTCCTGCTTTCTAGGCGTTATCCCTGATGAAATAGGCTGATTTCTGTAGTTTTTATAGAGATATACTGACTTCGTGGTTAAAAAGTATATTTTTTAGATGATGAGGAGAGAAGATGTCACAACACGATACATTGTTGGCTGCTTTTGAAACATATAAAGCTGAAAACGAAAAATTTATTGAAAAGGGCATTAAGGCATCTGCTGCCCGTGCTCGCAAAGCCTTGCAAGAAATTGCTGGAGCATGCAAAGAGCGTCGTAAAGAAATTACTGCTGCAAAAGAGGCAATGGAAGCTAAGAAGTAATTCTTAACACCATTGATCTGTAAGCCTAGCCTTAAACCGCTAGGCTTTTTTATTGCCTTGCTTCAAATAGCAATTCCGAATAGTGTTAGTTTCATAGCTTGATTTCGAATCGGAACTAATGACTGGTATTGCGGGCTATGTGCCCAAGCATGTGCATCTTCTTTGCTTGGAAAATGTAGCTCAACATAGGTGCTAAAGGGCATACATTGAAGTTCATTCCAAAAGATCTCGGTAATTACACCGCGGGCCTCAATGCGCCCTTGATAAAGCGCTACAGTTTGGCCAACCTGCTTGCGGTATTCCTCAAATGCACTCGGGTCTGTTAAACCCATTAATCCAATGACTTTAAATACCATATGCCCCTCATGTTGAAAATTGAATATCAGCAGTTTATAACCACGCTATAGTTACTGTATGAATCGTGATCAATTTATTCAAACCTTAGGGCAAGAGGGCTATCCAGATCCTGTTGAAGTGCTGCGCGAACCAAATGGGCACTTAGATCATCACACACATCCATTTGAGGTGAAGGCGCTTGTTTTAAGTGGCAGTATTGAATTAACTATTAATGGAATTACAAGCCATTACAGTGCAGGCAGTACTTTCCACCTAGGTTTTGAGGAGGCACATTCAGAAACCTATGGACCTCAGGGCGTTCATTATTTAGCTGCTAGAAAATAACCACTTCAGTTGATTCGGAAGTGCAAATTAAGAAATAACCAAAGCTTTTTCTTGACGCTTACTCATTTGACCTATGACACGTGCCCCCAGGAAATAGTCTTTTTGGAAAAGACAGCTGAGGAGCACCCTTCAGAATTTCAGATAGAACACTTGGTACAATTTTGCAACGGCACCCACCGCCATGAGAGAGGGAAGTGAGGCGGGGTTCGTTCATTTGAGTCATAGGAAATTATTTTAATACCAGATTTACCTACTAAAGCTCTTCTTTGGCGGGGCACTGCGCTTAGTTGATGGCTTTCCTCGTGGTGCGCTTGAGTTGCCGCTAGCTGACTTCTGGCTACCAGGTTTTCTCGACTGTTGATGTTGCTGACTCCGAAGTTGGATAGGTTGAGCAACAGCATTGGGATCGGGCTCAAATCCAGCGATGATTTCTTGTGGTAATTTTTGCTTAATCAGCCTCTCAATATCTTTGAGCATTTGATGTTCATCTACACACACCAGGGATACGGCAACCCCA
>JABMMT010000165.1 GCA_013205155.1 Betaproteobacteria bacterium
AATTATTGCAGCAGGATTTGATGCAGACAGTGTTGAAAAAGTCACCCGCCTGATTAAGCTGAATGAATACAAGCGCCGTCAGGCTCCACCAGGTGTTCGAGTTACCACAAGAGCTTTTGGCCGTGACTGGCGCTACCCTATCACCTCCCAATTTAGGGCCTAATAGCTAAAAATTGCCAATTTTGCTAAGCCCATCCAGTTCTAGGTATGATGACTGTATTAAGGGGAAAAAATGAAATTAATTACATCAATCATTAAACCGTTTAAGCTCGACGAAGTTCGTGAGGCATTGGCTGAAGTGGGTGTTACCGGCTTAACAGTCACTGAAGTGAAGGGCTTTGGCCGTCAAAAAGGTCATACCGAACTTTACCGTGGCGCAGAATACGTCGTTGACTTTTTACCTAAGGTCAAAGTAGAAGCTGTTGTTCCTACTGATCGCTTAGAGCTAGCCATTGAAGCCATTACCAAAGCAGCACGTACTGGAAAAATTGGTGATGGAAAGATATTCGTTACTGCAATAGAGCAAGTCATTCGTATTCGCACTGGCGAAACAAACGAATCAGCCGTTTAAAACATTAACGCAGCTGAGAATCGTTTGAGTTTAGTGGTTGGGGCTGGGGTTGTGGCTGAAGCTGTGGCTGGGCTTGAGCGAGTTCAGCCGCCTCCAACACAATGGTCTTGCCATTCTGATTCATTAGGCGCACCTTAGCACCCTGGAAATACAAATCTACCTGATTTAAGTCAGCAGTGAGCACCTTCAGTGGTGACTTTCCATAAACGCTCACTCCCACGCCTGGCTCAAGTTGCTTATTCTGTAGTTTTCCTAAGGCATCTATCACACACACTATCTGTGCAGACTTGGACTGTAAATAAACCATGTCACCGCTTTTTTTCGGCGCATCTGGCTTATAGCTTACGGGAGAAGAATCTACAGCTGGGCAGTCAGTAGAGGGCGCTGCCGCCAGAGTGGCAACTGGAACTGTCGCAGGAACTGGATCGCCAGCCTTCTCATCCGCTACCGGGGGAACAGCTGCTGGAGATTCGAGCGGCACTGGCGGTGTCAAGACAAGCTCCTCTTTTGGAGGCTCTGGAAAAAACAAAGGGCGTAAATTCACGATCGAGAACACTATAGCTGCTGCCACACTCAACAGTAGTAACCATTTTTTCTGTGAGTTTGGTGCGCTCCTTTTATTGATGGCTTGCTCTACTACGATATCTTGTACCTCAAGGGCTAAGTCAGGCTTTGACTCTCGAGTAGGTGCTATCACTTTTGATGGCTCAACCTTAATTGCTTCTGCTACTGGAGGCGTCTCCTCCACCAGAATAGTTTCTCGTACGGTAGGGAGTTGATCGCCAAAATCAAAAGCTTCTTTTTCTTCTAGGTTTAATAGTATTGCTACTTTTTTGGCGGCTGTATATTTAATCTGCACACTGTAAAAAGAACTCATTTCGCCGTTTTCAAGCTGCTCAATTTGTCGATTAGATAAACACGCTTTAATCGACAATTCTTTGGTAGTCAGACCAAGAGCTTCCCTGGCTTTAATAAAAGCCTGTTTACGTATTTCAGGAAGTTTGGTTGATTTGTTCATTTAACAATGAGTGAATTTTGGGGGATAGTAGCATATTGATATTACTAGTACATACGTAATTAGCCCTTAGGCAAAGCATTCAACGGGTGATGAGCTAAATCTGACTCTAGATATTTCTTTACTAGCATCTGAACTGAATCTGCATGCATTTTGCTCATAACGCGAGCTTTATGAACCTTAATAGTAGCGTCAGTTGTTCCTAATTTGACGGCAATATCCTTATTAAGCAAGCCCTGCACTAACCATATACATACTTCTCGCTCTCTAGGAGTCAAACTTTCATAGTCACGTTTAATCTCCATATCAACGGAAACTCGCTTTAATTGGCCTTGATCAAATTCAATAGCATCAGCAACCGCCTTTAATAACTCTTCAAGGTTAAAAGGCTTAAATAAGAAGTCTAAAGCACCCTTCTTGAGACCTTGCACAATCTGATGAGGGTGGCTTTGACCACTTACAAACACAATAGGCGTTTTTCGCCTTAACTTCAGCAGCTTCTCTTGCAATTCAATGCCAGTCATATCAGGCATCTGCATGTCCAAAAGAATCACGGCTGGGGAAATGGGGAGTGATTTTTCTAAGAATTTGGCCCCTGAGGAATAGTCGTCCACTAAATAACCTACATCGCGCAACATTCGAGTCAGTGACTCTCGCATGGAGTCATCATCATCTATTAAGTAAATATGGCCGACTTTAGTCATTGAATTCAAAGGAAAAATCATTGATTTACTATTGTGCTGCAGTAACTTTCTCTAGGCTATTAGCTTCTCAGCTAACAATAGTGATTTAATCAATAAATTCAACGATTTATATATATTGCATTGCAGCATATAAAGTTAAATTTATCCTGGGCTAGAGATCCATCTCATTGTGGGATCTCACGGCACAATAGAGCCTTTCGAAACAAACCTTTTCTGGAGTAATAAGCATGAAACGCCTTAATGAACGCTCACGCATGGTCACCGAAGGGGTAGCTCGTGCTCCCAATCGTTCAATGTATTACGCAATGGGATATCAAGAGAGTGACTTTTCTAAGCCAATGGTGGGCGTTGCCAATGGTCACTCCACTATCACACCATGCAATAGCGGTTTACAAAAATTGGCTGATGCGGCTGTGATTGCTTTAGAAGAGGCTGGTGCAAAAGCACAAATATTTGGAACGCCGACAG
>JABMMT010000166.1 GCA_013205155.1 Betaproteobacteria bacterium
AGCATCGCTGATAGATTGCCTCTTCAGCAAGACTTGATGATCTCTAGCGTAAGCAAAAGGTATGCGCAACATGATTACTGAGTAGGCACAGTATTCGTTGCAGCACCAGATGGTCCAGGCGCTGGTGGACGAGACATTACTGGATTGGTATTAATGGTATTAGCCGGTAATCTTGGTGGAATGAGTGGTACTTCAGCCTCACTAATATTTGGCATATTAGTTTCTTTAGGGAGAAGCATTGGCAATTGCTTAAATTGGTCTTCTTTACCCTGCATGACACTTAAGCGATTATTCGTAATTTCATCTGCTTGGTTCCTATCCCGTAAAACATAAGGGCGTATGAAAACCAATAGATTTCTCTTTACTCGGTTCTTATTGTCATAACGAAATAATTGACCAAGCAAGGGGATGCTACTCAAAAATGGAATACCACTAGAGCCATCTGCATATTCATCAGAAATCAATCCACCCAAAACCACCATCTGCCCATCATCCACTAAGACATTCGATTCAATATTGCGTTTATTCAGAACTACGCCAGATGTAGTTTGTGCTGCAACCGAAGATACCTCTTGATAGATCTGCATTTTGACAATGCCGTTATCAGAAATTTGTGGTTTAACCCTTAAAAGAATGCCAACGTCCTGACGAACATAAGTCTGAAATGGTGTCACGGTTGAAGTAGATCCGGTAGTCGAATAAGAGCCAGTCAAAATTGGCACATTTTGACCCACAATAATGCGCGCTTCTTCGTTGTCTAAAGTAATCAAATTAGGTGTAGACAAAATATTGGTGCCAGATGCGGTTTGTAAGGCTCTTACTAAGGCTGACATTGCATAGACGCCATTAAAGCGACTAATTAAACCTAAATTCAAACCAGGTGCTGGGGCAACTGGCACAGCACCAGTATTGGCGCCGCTATTTGCAATGGCATTGACGTTTTGATTGAGACCTAAAATATTGCCTCCAGGCCCTTGATTTTGTCCAGGAGTACCAAAATTGGTGCTACCAAATCCAACGTTTTGATTACCCGATCCCAATAAGAAATTCCATTGGATTCCTAGCTCTGCAGCAGTTTCATTACTAACCTCCACAATCAGCGATTCAATATAGACCTGATTGCGTCGCAGATCTAACTGATCAATCACTTGTCTGAGACTGCGATACAAAGGCTCGCTACCGGTAATCAAAATAGAATTCGTTGCCGGTTCAGCCTGAATAAAGCCGCCAATATTAGGATTGCTAGAGCTGGTTAAAGCAGAGGTAGCCAAGTTAGAGCCTGCCCCTGGCTGTGCTGCAGCCTGAGGGCTTGCACCAGGATTTTGCTGGGGGTTGCTCGCTAACGCAGGAGGGGTATTGCTTGAGCTGGCCACTTGGGCAGATAAAGCAGCATCCGCAGCAACCAGAGCTCGTAAGGTAACAGCTAATTTGCTGGCTTCGGCATTCTTTAAGGGCACCACCCAAATATTTCCGTTTTTGTTACCTGGCTCATCTAATCTAGCTACCAAAATACGAACTTGCCTCACGCGCTCAGCACTTGAGCTACGAATCAAAATAGAATTCGTACGTGGCTCAGACAGAATCATTGTCTTTAATGCAGGATCTGCAGCACCAGCTACTCCAGTATCTAAAACTTTATTGAGAATCGCTGCAATATCACTTGAAAATGCATATTGCAGTTTGATTGTTTGCACTTCCGTTGAGGTTGGTGCATCAATTGATTCAATTAAAGTAGCAATTCTTTGAATATTGCTAGCATAATCCGTCACAATAATCGTGTTATTACCAGGATAGGCATTAATCGTATTGTTTGGTGATACCAATGGACGTAAGACTGGCAATAAATTATTTGCTGACTCATAGTTCAGCTTAAATATGCGGGTGATAATTTGATCGCCCTCTTGCTTGCCTTTTCCAGTCACAACGGAAGTACTTACCAGCTTGGCATCAGCTTGGGTAACGACCCGATATATGCCATTGGTTTCTACTAAAGCAAAGCCAACTGTGCGTAAGGCAGTTGATAAAGAATCCAGCGCCTTTGTCTTAGTTACCGGCTTATTGGTAATCAGGGTAATGGTGCCCTTGACCTGTGGGTCAACCAAAATAGTTTGTCCGGTTGCCTTGGCAATAACACTAGCGACTGATTCAATATCAGCATTGTTAAAAGATAGTGAGACAGTAGCTTGCTCAACTGCAACACCAGAATTGGAGTTAGTCAGATTTTGCGCCATCACTCCTGGTAAGAGGATGAATTGATTACATAGGCAGCACAGCAGAAATTGCAAAAGATAATGTTTCTTCATAGGTGCTTTTATAGAATTAGGCATGCTGTCTCATTTCATCCACTAATATTGCATGCGATAAGTATCGCCATCTTTTCTTCCCAGCAAGGATAGTAAACCTATCAAAGATTCTTCCACCTCAGGTGCAGCCCAAGCCCCGCCCGCAAAATGTAAGCCTGGCTTAGTATCTGAATCCGCCGTCCCTTTACCCTTTAGTAATAGAGGGCCTGCTACAGTAGCCAGCTCAAAGGAAGTTCCAGTCCGGGCAATATTAGCCTTAATCTCGTAACTCCCCAGTGGCTTCACAGCACTAATAGGGCTAGATAAATTGGCAATATTAATTCTGACAGACCCTGATGTATCTGCGCCTTTTTTAAGCTCGCTCCAATATGCTGATAATTGGCCACGTGGACGAAGAGTGCTCCAAGGATTGCCAAAGGCTTCAAGAATGGATGCTGGTAAAACGATTTCTCCACTTCCTACTTTAATCTGGTTTGGATAAGCATAAATCTTCAGGGGTTTATCTAGCCCAACAAATTGAATATCCACTTGACACTGACCCTGCATCAAACTGCATTGGGATTTCCAAGAAAATCTCTCCGTAATCGCTAAAGGCTCACGGCATCCACCGCCCGCTAAGTTTGGCTCAGAGAATCCCAGTGCAGCACTCCCATCCCAAATGCTACCGATAGTATGATGCATAGTTACGCGACAGGCAGATTGTTTTGCCAATAAGCCACTCATAATGCTGGCAGG
Organism: Betaproteobacteria bacterium; assembly: GCA_013205155.1. Classification (GTDB taxonomy): domain Bacteria; phylum Pseudomonadota; class Gammaproteobacteria; order Burkholderiales; family Burkholderiaceae; genus Polynucleobacter. Next base: position 3,039 of record JABMMT010000166.1, read on the forward strand.
CATTTGCTGAATAACTATAGCGAGCACAACAGCAAATACTACAAACCAAAATATTTTGTGCGATTTTTCAGAGGGTGAGCTGAGAGTGATCTTCATTTTTTAACGCTGCTCTCGATGGCGGAGAGATTTAATGTGGCATTGGGATTACTAGATTGCCTTAATGTTGCACTAATATTAACTACTGCCATTGCAGGCGTAGAGCTCACCTGAACTCGCTCGGGGTATAAATGCCAGGTAGACCGCAACTCTTCCAATACATCAACGACACTTGAAAATAATACGTCGTTTGCTTGAATCTCGATACGTGGTGGATTTTCAAGACTCAACCTTAAGACATTTGGCTTAATACGTTTTGACTGCAAGATAGTTCGTATCTTTTGCAATTCAGCATCATCTAAAGGTTCAATTGTGTTTTGTTGTACCTGATTTGTTTTAGATAACTTGATGAGGTTTTCTAGTTGGGCCCATTGCGCAGGGCGCAATGATGTCCGACCCTCTAAATCTCGCATATAAGGTAAAACCCAAAAATCTAAACATAGCCAAACTAGAGCGAAGGTAAAAAATACTCCTATTACAGGATGTAGTCTATTTGCAAGTTTGGGGCTCTTAAAGTCTCCCAAGACCTTTCTTAGCCAATTGCGCAAAGCAGGCAAAGAGACATGGCCCCAGCGGGTAGCAACTTTCACTAAATTTTGGGAGGTTAGCTTCACAAAAATCTGGTCCTGAGGTCGATGCAATCATCGACACTTTTCTAAAAATGAGATTCTGTATAGTACTATAGAAGGCCTTCGCCGATACCGATGGTGAGGTAAAAAATGTGGTTTGCGCTATAGAAATGGCGGGTTTATAAAAATGCCACTTGCTATCTTGGGAAAGGAAAAAATTTTGAAACGATTACAGGCGCTTATTCTGAGTAAGTTAAGCGACACGAAAACTCAATTTGATTGGCGTCTGCGCCAATCAAAAGGCGTACTGGAAAAAAATGTAATCGTGCTTGCTGGTGTAACACCAATTCGGGTAAGTCAAGCGCTTAGCTATTTTTTTATATGCCTTACTTTGGCATCTACTGCATATTGGTTAATGCATATCTTACAAATTCCTAGTCCGGCAGATAGCCTACTAAAAAATTTCAAAGGTACTGCTCTGTATACCAACCAAAATATTAATACAAGCTATCCCCTTTTTGGTAGTAAACCTATTGCTACAGACAATATCATTTTGCGCGGAGTAGTCGTTACTGAAAAAAATAAGGGTGGCGTTTACCAAGGCTTCGCCCTATTTGATATCGATGGTAAACCAACTGGCGCAATCGCTGTTGGGGAAATGATGGGTAGAGGACTAGCATTACAAGCAATAGATCCTGAAACAGCAACCTTGCTATATCAAGGTAAAGAGATGAGCTTTTCTATTCAAAAGAGTAAAAAAGAAAAGATTCCTTCAAGTAGAGATTCAGAAATGAATAAATCTAGAAATTAGAATTGACTAAAATAAATAGCCGATGATCAATATGCAATTAAATATTCGAAATAAAGAAGCGGGCTTTACCCTGATTGAAATCATGGTGGTCATTGCCATCATCGGCATCTTAGCCACCTTGATCGTTCCTCGCATCATGGGGCGTCCTGATGAGGCTCGCGCTACCGCTGCAAAACACGACATCGGCACCATCAATCAAGCCCTTAAATTGTATCGTTTAGATATCGGTCGCTACCCCAGCACCGAGCAAGGTCTAAATGCACTGGTTACCAGGCCCAGCGCAGAACCAGTTCCACAGAACTGGAAAACTGGTGGTTATCTAGACTCATTGCCGAATGATCCATGGGGACATCCCTATCAGTATGCCAATCCCGGAACTAAAAGTGAGATTGATATCTATAGCTATGGGGCAGATAAAAAACCAGGCGGCACTGGTGCAGATGCAGATATTGGTATTTAAAGAAGGGAAAGCTCATTCTCTATCAGCCCCCTCTGCAGAAGGTGGCTTTTCTTTAATTGAGATGTTGCTAGTATTAACAGTTGTAGCCATCTTATTGACTGTTGCTGTATTGGCTATTCCAAATCATGATGAGCGCAATTGGCGAAATAATTTAGATCAATTAGTCGCATCACTCAATGCTGCTCAGGATGAAAGCCAAACCACAGGCATTCCAATGCGAGTGGATATTAATGAATCAGGATGGCGCTTTAGCAAGTCCGATCCTATGGCTCAAGCTAAAGACTCTAATCAGCCCCCCACTTTTATTCCTGATGCCTATAAAGCCCAAGTCTGGTCAAAAGCAGTCATTATTGAACCATTGCAACTTAATTTGGGCGCCGAATATGTCGCCGAAGTATTACGTACCCCCATACAGCAAGAAAAACGCTCAGCAACCTTAATACGCTCTAGCGATGGCCACTTCAACTGGTCTTCCCCATGAATCAAAAGGTATTTCAAAAAAAGAATGGCTTTGCTCTGATTGAGGTTTTAGTAGGCATGATGGTGTTGAGCATTGCGCTGATTGCAGCTCTTCGAGCAGTGGCACTGGGTGCAGATACACAATTTGCACTAACTCAACGAACCATGGCAATCTGGAGCGCTGATAATGCTCTTAATGAAATTCGGATGAATCGAGTTTGGCCAGAAGTGGGTACAAGCACCTTTAGCTGCCCACAAGCTGCATTGGTATTGGTCTGTGAACGGAAAGTTAGCGGTATGCCTAACCC
>JABMMT010000001.1 GCA_013205155.1 Betaproteobacteria bacterium
ATAATCATCTGCTGCAATCTGTGCAAAGTGAGAAACCTTGCCAACACCATCCACATGGCCGCTCACTAAATGACCACCTAAGCGATCATTTAAACGCAATGCCTTCTCTAAATTAACTGGACCAGTTTGATCTAAGCCTACTGTCTTGCTTAATGACTCTCGCGAAATATCCAGAGTAAAGGTATTACCTTCAAACTGGGTCGCAGTCATGCAAGCCCCTTGAATGGCAATGCTATCGCCAAGTACCACGTCATCTAGATATCCTGCTGGAACCTCAATAAGCAAATGCAAACCATCGCCCTTTTCTTGAGCGCTTTTGATTTGACCAACGGCAGTAATGATTCCTGTAAACATGGATCGATTTTAATTCCGAATTAAGCGAAGACGTAAATCAGGTCCAAAGAGGCTCTGATCGATAATTTGCCAATTCTCACGAACCTCCAACTGCTGCAATGGTGTGACATTCGCCATGCCAATACCATCACCCATAAGGAAGGGTGCGTAATAGAGCAATAATTCATCTACACAATTTTCTCTGAGCATCGAGCCATTGAGCTTAAAGCCTGACTCAATATGAATTTCATTCATCTCACGCTCTTTTGCGAGATAAGAAAATAATTGGGGTAAATCTACCTTGCCGTATTGATTGGCCATCTGAATCACTTCAATGCCACGCTTCTGAAAGGCTGTTGCTTTTTGCTGCAGCTCTGCAGAATTTAAATGAGCGCAAACAATGATGACCCCAGACTGATCAAGATTGTGCAAAATTTTGGCAGAAGGTGGAGTCTCGAGCTTGGAATCAATAATGATTCTCCAAGGCTGACGATCAGTCTGTACGTCTCTGACATTCAAGCTAGGATCATCTTCTTTAACAGTGCCCACTCCCGTCACAATGGCACAGGCTTGTGCACGCCAATGATGTCCGTCAGCTCGAGCCAGTGGCCCAGTGATCCACTGACTACGCCCATCGGGCAGAGCAGTCTTTCCATCTAAGCTAGCAGCAATCTTCAGGCGCACCCATGGCAAACCACGAGTCATACGAGAAATAAAACCCCGATTGAGTGCTTGTGCATCAGCTGCCAATAATCCACAGCGCACATCAATGCCAGCAGCCTTCAATTGTTCTAAACCCTGACCTGCAACTTGTGGGTTTGGATCGGACATCGCCACTACTACCATCGCTGGCTTTGCTGCAATCAATGCAGCAACACAGGGAGGGGTTCGTCCAGTATGACTACAAGGTTCTAATGTCACATATATCGTGGAAGCACTAGCGCTCAACCCTTTAGCCTTGACATCAGCCAATGCTTGGACTTCAGCGTGAGGCCCCCCTACTTTTTGGGTATAGCCACGACCAATCACTTGCCCTTCTTTCACAATCACACACCCCACACGTGGATTGGGATTGGCTAAATAAAGTGCTTTCTGAGCTTCGGCCAAAGCCTCTGTCATAAATTGGTGGTCGACTGTGCTGTACATGGGTCTATTAAAACCGATTGTGTGGATCAGCGCCAAATTTAGACTGCTTTAAAGGGTAATCGGTTTATTTACAGCCTTTTGAATCAGTGCTTGGATCACAAATCCGCCAACGACCGCCACTCCCCATAATCAGTTGCCTCTCTAGATGCGAGGCCCTACGATGACCCAAGATCAGACGATTCGCGACAAAACCTCCTTGACCGCTCTTGGCAGCTCCAGCGGCATTAAATAAAATCCCTTTTTGGCTGGAATGGGGATCACTAAACCCTTTTCCACCACCCTTAAAGTACACGGGGAATAGTTGTTCTTGCGAGAACCAATGTTTACTAGGGCACGCTGCGTTTCTGGTTTTATTACTACAAGCACTCTGAATGAGCCAACCCGTCTCCCACTGATTATCTGTGCGGGGACCTATCAGAATAGATTGCCCTAAATACAAAGCTTGGTTTCTGGCGAAATTGGCATGAGCAATAAATCTTCTCGCAATAGTATCTATCTCTCGAGTAGCAATCTGCTCTTGCAAACGCGGCATGGTCATTACTGCCATGATGGCTACGATGAGGACTACTGCCATGAGCTCTAGCAGACTTCCACCAAATTGTTTATGAGATAGATTAGTCAAAAGATTGCCGCCAATTTAAACGGCTCGCTGCTCCAGTCTTTTCATCTAAGTAAATATGTACTTGAATGCTCGGTTTTTGTTTACTAGAGATCAACCAGATATTTTTTCCAACAGACTGAATAAAGCAATGATTCTCTGTCAGTACCGTTAGCTGAGAAATATTTTTCTCGCATTCCAATACAGATTTTTCGGCAACAATGAAGTTGCGATGCGAAAGTGTCATGCTATTTTTTTCAATAATAGCAAGTGCTGTCATACGCTCTAAATAGGCTATTAAAGATGAAATGAGCAATAGGAGGGATAAGACCCAAGCCAGGATCACAAAAGGTTCCTGGTCGAAAAAGTACGCTGCAGTTCAAGCTGTAATGAGCGTCCATCTGTCATTTGCAAGGTCACCTTGTATAGCTTTTGTGGTCCATGCTCACCACCATTAGACGGCGTAATATCCTCGATCAACAAACCATGGATGCCATTCATCAAGGTTGTATTTTGAATACGTCCTTGTCGATCCAATGACTGACACATCAAAGAGCCACCATTGACTTTAGCGCCCTTAGGAACTCCAGCTTGACGCTCCACCAGAAAGCCCTGATGTGCCAACTGATGTTTAGTGCGGTCTTTGGTAATGACATTGCCAATACAATCAAAATCGATACCATCAGATAGTCCATGTTTGACTGTCAGAAAATCTGAGCCGCGATAGCCTGTCTTTTTCTGAATCTGAATAAACCGATTTACATCTGATCTTTGACTCTTCGTAGATGGAGATTGGATATCAGAATATCCTGCCATACGGATAGCTCGTCCTATTAGCTCCAACGCTCTATCACCATCAGTCATTAAAGCCTGAGTCTTCTCAAATTGAATCTGTTTAGCCACCAGATCTGCGCTGGTTTTTAATAA
>JABMMT010000167.1 GCA_013205155.1 Betaproteobacteria bacterium
GGCTACTCCCCAACACTAGATTGAACTTGGCCAGTTTTAATCCACTGAATAAGGGCTTTTGAGGTCGCCTCCTCCCTGCCTCCCATTGAATGTAGATGGGTTCCGCCACAAACATCCCCCGTACCTTCACCACCCTTTACGGTGATTAAATTATTTTTTGAATATGATGTCACCGTTGAGTAGGGGGTATGAACACACTGATCGTCTCCATGATGAACATTTAGCACTGGCGCCTTTAGTGCGCTCATATCAAATGATTCTACAGAATAACCATAAGCTCGATTACGAGTATTTGCATGAGTCATCGCTGCAGAATGAATACTACCCATGATTTCATTTCCCAGGTTTTTAGCGAGCCATTTTGATGAGATTGTTCCGTAGCTGTGACCCATGATATAAAACTTAGTTATTCCATACTTTTCTTTTAACACCGCCATGATCTTTTTGACATCATCGGCATGTTTCATAGAAGAGCGATAGTCATCATTACAAGCTAGCGGAGTGTTTCCTGGAGCAATTCTATTTTCATCGCTTGGGCAATCCATCACAACCAAGGCTATGCCTGCCTGAGCAAACAGATCAGTATTATTTTGTAAGTAGTTTAAGTTTCTTTTCCAATCATTTTCTGTCTTGATATTAGCAATACCAGACCAGCCGCGATAAAACATTAATGCTGTATCTGATGAAGTTGAAGGCTTCAAAAGAATTGCCCTTTGAACAACTGGGGATTTAGAAAAAACTCCGGACTCTCTACCAGCATCTGCCTCTATCAAAATAGGGGTCATTATTTGGGCAGCAACTTGATTAAAGCATACCAAGATACAGATGCTTAATAGCCATTTCATTTAAGTGCCCCTAGTTAACATAGATCGATTTAGAAGAAAATAAACTCTACCTCATTCTTGAAGAATATTCCTCACCAGTCGGGATTTTTTAGCAACTAGTAGGAATGGCATTTGGGTAATAAAAAACCACTTTAAGTTTTCACCCAAAGTGGTTAAACCCGTTGGAGCGGGTAAGCCGAAATAATTATTTTTTTCTTAAAAAGACTGGGATAAATACATCGTCGCTTTGAGCGTTTATTGTTGTGTTCCCAGAATACTGTCTCCCCGCGTAAACCAATTCAATATCTAATACTTTTGCGTAAATCTCGGCATTACTTAAAGTATTTTGTGCTACTTGTTTAAATCCAAGTAATTCACCATTTTCAATGCGAACCAATTCTGAAATTGCTAAGCCACAAGTGCCGGCAACCGCTGGCAAGGTCAGACCATGGGCCTCTCGAGCATTACGAAGACGCCTACCGACTTTCCTAAAAGATTGTATTTCTGCTAAGTTCATAGGGGCTTAAACGTGCATGGGCTCCAATAGTCTGCTTCGATGAAGTGCTAGTCAATTAGCTTAGGGGCTAACTAGATGGCAATTCAATGACAAACTTAGCACCGCCACCAAGCGCATCTTCGTAATGGATCGAACCACCATATCTAGTGACAACATGCTTACAAAGCCATAGGCCTAGGCCCATTCCCGTCTGCTTGGTAGTACTCAATAGCTCAAAAAGGTGGGGTTTGAATTCAGGGGAAACGCCTGCGCCATTATCCGCAATACTCAATTGCACTGACTTGCCTGTTTTCATGGCCTCTATAGCAATACGACGCTGGAGCGTTCCTGAATTGGCCAAGGCCTGAATGGCGTTATTCAGTAGATTTAATATGACTTGCTCGATTTCAGATGGATTGACCATGATCACCAAATCAGCATCAACTCGAAGCTGAATTTGAATATTCTTGCCTTTGAGTTCAGGCTTCACAATCTCTAGAACGCTTGCAATCAAATCACCCAATTGAACTGCTTTAGCATTGGATTCACCTTCTGTAAAGATGGATCTTAAAGATTTGACAATCGTAGCGGCCCTCTTATTATCCTGCTCTAGAGAATCTAAAATCTCTTTACCTAATTCAGGATTGAGTACCCCTTTTTCTAATTTCGTTTTCAGAAATTGAATATTGAGATTGGAGGCGCCCAGCGGTTGATTAAGTTCGTGAGCAATCGATGCCGATAGGGCGCCAGTCGCCGCAGTCTTATTGGCTTTTAATAGGCCGTAGATCAGTCGCTCTTTTTCTTTTAAGAGCTCAGTAATTTTTTCATTTTCTTCTTTAGTGCTCTTTAAGGCATTGATAATTTCATTTTCTTTTTTAATCTGTTTTTCTAAATAAAAACTGCCTAAGGCCACATAGACTAATATCGTACTGCCATAACC
>JABMMT010000168.1 GCA_013205155.1 Betaproteobacteria bacterium
CTCAGTACGATCGTTAGCTCACAAGGGCAGGGCTATTTTGCTGATATCGGATTGAATTTTCTGTCATGGAATTGGTTGCCATTGCTGCCAATGTTCTTAATCTATTTTATCTCTGGCGTTGCAGAAACAAATCGTCACCCATTTGATGTTGTAGAGGGCGAGTCTGAGATTGTTGCAGGGCACATGGTGGAGTATTCAGGGATGTCTTTTGCTATGTTCTTCTTAGCTGAATATGCCAATATGATTTTGATTGCAGCCGTAGCTTCCATTATTTTTCTGGGTGGCTGGCTTCCAATTTTGGATTTGCCTATCTTGCGTGATATTCCTGGCTTTTTCTGGTTATTTGCTAAGACATTCTTCCTTTTATCATGCGTTATATGGTTACGCGCTACATTACCCCGTTATCGCTACGACCAAATTATGCGTTTAGGCTGGAAGATCTTTATTCCCATCTCAGTATTCTGGGTGGTGGTTATTGGTGCATGGGTTGTTTCACCATGGAATATTTGGAAATAAGATGATCAATCATGTTTAAGAAAATTTCCCAATTTCTCGATAGTTTGATGCTAAAGGACATTCTTACTGGATTGTCGATTACTGGCCGCTATCTCTTTAAGCCAAAAATTACCATTCAGTACCCAGAAGAAAAAACGCCTTTATCTAGTCGTTTCCGTGGTCTGCATGCTTTGCGCCGTTATGAGAATGGTGAAGAGCGCTGCATTGGTTGCAAGCTATGTGAAGCAGTATGCCCAGCTTATGCAATCACTATTGAGACTGCGGAGCGTGATGATGGTACAAGACGTACTAGTCGCTATGACATTGATTTAACTAAATGCATCTTCTGTGGTTTTTGCGAAGAGGCTTGCCCAGTAGATGCAATTGTTGAAACAAACATTTTCGAATATTTTGGCGATAAGCGCGGTGACTTATATTTCACAAAAGACATGCTCTTAGCAGTAGGTGATAAGTATGAAAAAGAGATTGCTGCGAGCCGTGCTGCTGATGCACCTTATCGCTAGTGGAATAGTGCATACGTAATATGACATTCGATCCCTCTACATTATTCGCACTCTTTTTCTATGGCTTTGCGGGCCTATTAGTGATATCCGCTTTGCGTGTGATTACTGCACGAAATCCTGTTCATGCCGCACTATTTTTAGTTTTAGCTTTCTTCTGTGCTTCTGGTCTCTGGATGCTACTGAAAGCAGAGTTCCTGAGCTTGGCACTGATTTTGGTTTACGTTGGGGCTGTAATGGTTTTATTTCTGTTCGTGGTGATGATGCTAGACCTGGATTTAGAGCACTTACGCCGAGACTTCAAAAAATACTTACCGGTTGCCTTCTTGATGGGTGCCGTCATTGTTCTTGAGCTTTCTATTGTCATCATCCGTAGTTTTATTGGGACTAACTCACCTGTTCAGCCGATGCCTGAAGAGATGATGGCAAATAATACCCAGGCCTTAGGCATTTTGATCTTTGTGGATTATGTATATGCTTTTGAAGTCGCCGGAGTCATTCTGTTAGTTGCGATTATTGCTGCGGTTGCATTGACTTTACGAAATCGTAAGGACTCTAAGTCTCAAAATATTCACGAGCAAGTGAATGTTGTTGCTGCAGATCGGATGCGCATTGTCAAAATGGACACAGACATGGCGGCTAAGCAAGATAGCAGGGGGGAGAAAAAATGAATATTACTCTAGCCCACTATTTAGTTCTAGGTGCAATCTTATTTGCTGCAAGTGTTGTTGGTATTTTCTTAAACCGTAAGAATGTGATCATATTGTTAATGGCAATTGAGCTTATGCTACTTGCAGTCAATATGAACTTTATCGCTTTCTCACATTATTTAGGTGATATGGCAGGTCAAGTTTTTGTATTCTTTATTTTGACTGTGGCAGCTGCTGAATCAGCTATCGGTTTGGCAATTTTGGTTGTGCTCTTTCGTAAGGTAGACACCATTAACGCCGAAGATCTTGACCACCTAAAAGGCTAGTCATGCAATTGACCCTCAATATTCCTATTCTCTGTGCCATTCCATTGGCACCTTTATTCGGTTCAATGATTGCTGGTTTTTTTGGTACAAAATTAGGTGGCAATTTGATTGGTCGTGGAGCCTGCCAATTTGTAACTATTTTGGGTGTCGCAATCGCATTTGCTCTATCTTGTAATGTATTAGCGCAAGTGATGGATGGTTTTTATTTCAATGGCACCGTATATCGCTGGATGGAATTAGGAGAGCTTAATTTAGATATTGGCTTCTTGATTGACCCTCTAACTGCAACCATGATGTGTGTGGTGACCTTTGTATCATTGATGGTTCATATCTATACCATTGGTTATATGCACGGTGAGGAGGGGTATAACCGCTTCTTCTCCTACATTTCCTTGTTTACTTTTGCTATGTTGATGTTGGTGATGAGTAACAATCTTTTGCAACTCTTTTTTGGTTGGGAAGCCGTTGGAGTGGTTTCTTATCTGTTGATTGGCTTTTACTATGAACGTCAATCTGCAGTATTTGCTAATATGAAAGCCTTCTTAGTGAACCGAGTTGGTGACTTTGGCTTCATTCTTGGTATTGGTTTATTGCTAGCCAGCACTGGCTCTATGCAATATGACGTTATTTTTTCTCAAAATACAGCTCTAGCAGCACAAACATTACCGGGCACCAGCTGGAATTTGCTCACGGTAGTCTGTATTTGCCTATTTATTGGTGCTATGGGTAAATCAGCTCAGTTTCCATTGCATGTTTGGTTGCCTGACTCTATGGAAGGCCCAACTCCTATTTCAGCATTGATTCATGCTGCAACCATGGTGACAGCAGGCATCTTCATGGTTTCTCGGATGTCACCATTATTTGAACTGTCCGATGTCGCTTTGAGCTTTATCTTAATTATTGGTTCGATTACAGCACTCTTTATGGGTTTCTTGGGTATTGTCCAAAATGATATCAAGCGGGTTGTGGCTTATTCAACCCTATCTCAATTAGGTTATATGACCATAGCATTGGGTGTTTCAGCATACCCAGTGGCCATCTTCCATCTGATGACCCATGCATTCTTTAAAGCACTTCTGTTCCTTGCTGCAGGTAGCGTGATTTTGGGAATGCATCATGAGCAAGATATGCGCAAGATGGGTGGACTGTGGAAATATATGCCAATTACCTGCTTGATGATGTTGCTTGGTAATTTAGCCTTAATAGGTACGCCATTTTTCTCAGGTTTCTACTCTAAAGATTCAATTATTGAGGCGGTGGCTGCTAGCAATATTGCTGGTTCTGGCTTTGCTTACTTTGCAGTGATGGCCAGTGTCTTTGTGACTGCTTTGTATTCCTTCCGTTTGTACTTCTGGGTATTTCATGGCAAAGCGCGCTGGGGTCATGCTGATTCACATGCGCACGATCATCATGCAGAGCAGGGCGATGATCATGCCCATCATGGGTTAGCCCCTGGTGAAAAGCCGCATGAGTCTCCATTTGTAGTGACCTTACCTTTAATTCTTTTAGCAATTCCTTCGGTCATTATTGGGTTTTACACTATTACGCCATTATTATTTGGTACCTTTTTTGGGGACTCAATCTTTATAGACATTGCACGTCACCCCGTGATGAAGGAGCTGGAGGATGAGTTTCATGGTCCTGTTGCAATGGCGCTGCATGCATTTACCTCTCCAGTATTACTTTTATTGGTGCTTGGAGTATTGACAGCGGCGATTGGGTATCTTTGGGCACCTAAATTGCCTGCACAGTTTGCTAAAGCGTTCGCACCCATCAAAACACTATTCGATAACAAATATTATTTGGATGATTTAAATCAGGCCGTATTTTCCAAAGGCCTCATTTGGATTGGTGGCTTCTTATGGTACCGTGGTGATCAAAAAATCATTGATGGTTTCTTTGTTAATGGCAGCGCGCATGTAGTTGGGCGCTTTGCTGGAGTGATTCGCCACTTACAATCCGGTTATCTTTATCACTATGCCTTTGCAATGATTGCAGGCTTGGCACTATTGCTAGCCTGGGTTTTATATGCTTACCTACCATTTGTTAGTTAGGCTAATGTTGATTAAGTACCCACTATGATTCTTTCCTATGCCATCTGGATTCCGATTTTTTTTGGACTCATCATTTTATTTTATGGGTCTGATAAACCGTCGGCCGGTGTTCGCTGGTTAGCACTGATTGGCGCCATTCTTGGCTTTATTGCAACACTTCCTTTAATCATCCAGTTTGATATTACTAATCCAGGAATGCAGTTTATCGAGAAGATGAGCTGGATTCCTCGTTATGACATTAATTACTATCTTGGTATCGATGGAATTTCTGTCTGGTTTATTGTTCTGACTGCATTTATTAATATTATTGTGGTGATCGCAGCATGGGAAGTAATCGATACTAAAGTTTCGCAGTACATGGCTTCATTCATGATACTTTCGGGATTAATGATTGGAGTATTTTGTGCTTTAGATGCTTTGCTGTTTTATGTTTTCTTCGAAGCTACCTTAATTCCGATGTATATCATTATTGGCGTATGGGGTGGTCATAACCGTATCTACGCAGCATTTAAATTCTTTTTGTACACCTTGCTTGGATCCTTGTTGACTTTGGTTGCCATGCTTTATTTGTACAACGCTACCAACACCTTCGATATCCTGGTTTGGCAAACTGCACGTCTTGATATAGTTGAGCAAATTCTCTTATTTGCCGCATTCTTTATGGCTTTTGCTGTAAAGGTTCCAATGTGGCCATTGCATACCTGGTTGCCTGACGTCCACGTAGAAGCCCCAACTGGAGGATCTGTTGTGTTGGCCGCCATTATGTTGAAGCTAGGTGCCTATGGTTTCTTGCGCTTCTCATTACCAATTGCCCCCGACGCTAGCCAATATCTCGGACCTTTTATTATTTTCCTATCTTTAGTTGCTGTGATCTATGTTGGGGCTGTAGCCTTAGTACAAAAGGATATGAAAAAACTGGTGGCCTATTCATCAGTCGCACACATGGGATTTGTAACGCTTGGCTTTTTCCTCTTTAGCCCTTTGGGCATTGAGGGCGGTATCGTACAAATGATTTCACATGGTTTTATTGCCGGCGCAATGTTTCTCTCCATTGGCGTTCTATATGATCGTATGCATACCCGACAAATTGCCGATTACGGCGGGGTAGTGCATCGGATGCCTGTATTCACTGCTTTTGCAGTACTCATGTCATTGGCGAACTGCGGCTTGCCTGCCACATCTGGTTTCGTTGGCGAGTTTATGGTGATCTTGGCTGCAGTTGACTACGACTTTGTTATTGGTATTTTGGCTGCTACTGCTTTGATTATAGGCGCTGCATACTCTTTATGGATGGTCAAGCGTGTATTCTTCGGCGTGATCGCCAATAATCAGGTAGATCAGCTTAAAGATCTGAATGGTCGAGAATATTTTATGATGGCCGTTCTGACGATTTGTGTGATTGGTATGGGCGTATATCCAAAACCAGTTACTGACATCATTCATCCAGCCGTCATTAATCTGCTACAGCATGTTGCTGTGAGCAAACTCTGAGTAAAAGCAAATGCAAGTATTCGACCTTTACGCCATCCTGCCGGAACTCGTGTTACTAGTGGTGACTTGCCTGCTATTGCTTATTAGCGTTTACATTCGTGAAAACCATGCAAGCACACCCGGCATAGAGCAAGATATTTTCCATACGCCCCGTGCAGTTAGTTTTGTATATTTTTTCACCATAATATTGCTGGTATACCTAATCTTTGCTTATATTAGTCGCATACCAGATGTTTCTCTAGTTGCCATGAATGGTTTGTTCCAGTCAGATCCATTCTCCAACTTACTGAAAGCGTGCTCATGTATTGCTGTATTAGTTAGCCTAATTTATTCCAAGCAGTATCTAAAAGATCGTGCATTATTTCGTCCAGACTTTATTGTTTTAGCTTTACTGGCTTTGCTGGGTCAAATGGTCTTAATTTCGGGTGCCAATCTCTTGACACTCTATCTTGGCCTAGAGTTGATGGCTTTGCCAACCTATGCCTTAGTAGCGATGCGACATAGTAGTGAGAAAAGTGTTGAAGCAGCTATCAAATACTTTATTTTAGGAGCCTTGGCGTCAGGATTCTTGCTCTATGGAATGTCGATGCTTTATGGCGTTACAGGCTCATTAGATCTGATTGAGATCTTCAAAGTAGTTGCTGATCCTCGCGTTAACCATTTAGTCATGGCTTTTGGTTTAGTCTTTATTGTTGCTGGTCTGGCATTTAAGTTGGGTGTAGTACCGTTTCATATGTGGGTCCCAGATGTATATCAGGGTGCTCCTACGGCAGTGACTTTGCTGATTGCGGCAGCACCTAAGATTGCTGCATTTGCCTTATTATTCCGTTTGCTGATTAATACATTGCTGCCTTTAATGGGAGATTGGCAGCCAATGTTGGTGATACTAGCCATGTTGTCTCTGATTGTGGGCAACGTGACGGCGATCGCACAGACCAATCTTAAGCGTATGTTGGCCTACTCAGCCATCGCGCAAATGGGATTTGTTCTCTTGGGAATGTTATCTGTTTTTGATGATCATGCTTTTAGCGCATCTATGTTTTACGCAATCACCTATGTATTAACCACTTTAGGTACATTCGGCCTATTGATGATTCTGTCACGCAAAGGTTATGACTGTGAAACCTTAGATGGGCTTAAGGGATTAAACAAAATACATCCGTGGTATGCCTTTATAGGTTTGATCATGATGTTCTCATTGGCCGGTATTCCACCAACGGTTGGATTTGCAGCAAAACTCGGAGTTTTAGAGGCTTTAGTAGATGCTGAACATACCTTTTTGGCAGTGATTGCTGTGTTTGCCTCTCTAATTGGGGCTTTCTATTACCTACGGGTAGTTAAGGTCATGTATTTTGATGAGCCAGAGCATGAGATAACAGTTTCTGGATCAGGTTTTGCAAAAAGCATTCTAGGCTTGAATGGTCTGCTGGTGCTTATCATTGGTATTGTGCCGGCTAGCTTGATGACAATTTGTTTGGATGCGATGCGCCGTACCTTGCTAGGGTCCTAGAGCATTCTGAATAGCTGTAGGTATATAGGCTCCGCTTGGGGCCTATATTCTTTTGAGATGCCATTGAAATGACATTTCTTTTTTGTATGATGGGTTATTATATTTTGATAAGGCCACGAACTTCATGACTGAAAAATTATTTGGCGATTTACCTGCGGGTGATCAACACTTACGTGAAGAGCGTATATCTGGTGAAGATATTTATGGTGGAATTTTTCTTCATATGAAGAGAGATCAGGTTCGTTTACCTGATGGTCAGCAAGCTGTGCGTGAGTATCTAACTCATCCAGGAGCGGTAGCTGTATTAGCTATCTTAGATGATGGCAGAGTTTTATTGGAGCGTCAGTATCGCTATCCCATTGCAAAAGCCTGCATTGAAATTCCCGCAGGTAAATTAGAGATTGGTGAGGATCATTTGCTTTGTGCTCAACGCGAGCTCGAAGAAGAGACGGGCTACACTGCAAAGAAGTGGAGTTATGTCCGGCGCATTCATCCCGTAATCTCCTACTCTACAGAATTAATTGATATTTATTTGGCTGAGGATCTAGTGCCTGGCAAAAGTAAGCTAGATGATGAAGAGTTTTTAGACGTATTTGCTGCCCCCCTTGAGCAATTAATTGCTTGGGTAGAGGGTGGTGAAATCACGGATGTGAAAACCACCATATCAGCCTATTGGCTTGACCGTTATCGCAAAGGGCTTGTTAAACCCCATTCCATCGAATAAGAATTATCAAAACCTATTAAAATAGAGGTCATTGAATTTGGTACTTTTACCCCTATATAGGTCTTATGAAAGTTTATAACCTTGCATGTCCTTCAGATCACCGCTTTGAAGGTTGGTTTGCCTCCGAAGCCGATTGTCTTGCCCAGCAAGATAAAGGGATCTTGGCATGCCCAATTTGTGACAGTACTGTAATTACACGGATGCCTTCTGCGCCACATATTGCTAAATCATCCACAACAGAACTCTCTATCGCGCAGCCTGAGAGTGCTCATTTAAGTGGTGATGTTGTTGCTCTTACTGGCCAGGATCACTTCCAGCTTGAAGCTCAGGTTCAATCAGCCTTCTTAAAGAGTATGCGAGAGTTAATGGGCCGATCTGAGGATGTTGGTAATGCCTTTGCAGAAGAGGCTCGAAAAATTCATTACAAAGAAGCGCCTGAACGGAGTATTCGGGGTCAAACTACTATAGATGAAGCAGAGTCTCTCAGGGATGAGGGCATCGAAGTCTTGGCGGTGCCTATGATTCCCGCTTTTAAAAATACTCTCCAGTAAGTGTTTTAGCAAATCCCATATACTTATTTGAATGTCCTTTCGGACCTAACTTGCTTAATGGGGATACGTGAATGAAACGCATTTTTCTAGCTCTAATAGTCTGCCTGGTGGCTTTCGGCATTTCTGCATGCTCTAAATCGAATTCAAAAGAAATTAAGGTGGCAGTATCCCCAGCTTCACCTCCCATGGTATTTGAACAAAACGGCAAGATTGTTGGTGTCGATATGGATATTTTTGATGGTTACTGTAAAGCCCGCTCTTGCACTCTTAAGGTGACGCCATATGATTGGCAGGGAATGTTAGGCGCAGTGTCTAGCGGTCAAGCCGATGTCGCTTTTTCAGGAATATCCATTACGGATAAACGCAAAGAAGTGATGGATTTTTCACAGCCATATTACGATAACGCTTGGCATTTAGTGAGTATGAAAAATCGCAATATTCAAATCAAGGATTTGAATGAACTTAAAAAATATAAGATTGGCTATCCCCGCGGGATGGCTTATGACGATCTGATTCGCAATGAGTTAGAGCCAAAGGGCTACTACTCTCTAAGTAAAGTAAAACTCTATCCTTCTTATACTGAGGTTATTACCGACCTACAAAATGGCAATATTGATCTTGCCTTTATTGAAGAACCGGTTCTGGCTAACTTTATTAATAAAATGAAGTTACCCATTGAAAGTGATTATGTCTTTAGCGGCTATGACAAGCTTGGTTTCGCTTTTGCTAAGGGATCAAAGTTGCGTGATGATTTCAATGCTTACTTAAAAGAACTCGGCCCAGACAAAGTGAAGGCTATTCTAGATAAGTGGATGAATTAGTTTTTAGTTTTATAGGGCTTTCTTGTGAATTTTTATGACATCCTTGCACAATTAGCACAAGGAATTTCTTACACTGTCATTGTTACCTTAACCTGTAGTGCTACAGGCTTGGTAGTTGGCCTGACTTTGGCGAGTCTACGCCGACTAAAAATTCCTGGTGTAACACCACTGATTGATACCTATACCTATATCTTCAGAGGTGTACCGGTTTTAGTCTTACTTTTCATGGTGTATTTTGGTTTACCTAGCGTGGGTATTAAAGTGCCACCCTTGATGGCAATGGCGCTGAGTCTTGGCTTAGTTTCATCCGCCTATCTTGCTGAAGTATTTCGTGGCGCCTTCAATTCAGTGAATGCCGATGAAATTTTGGCAGGCCAGGCAATGGGAATGAGTAAATTACAGGTGCTTTGGTACATTGATTTACCGCAGATGTTTCGTTTTTCAGTACCAGGCATGATCAATGAATTTACATCTGTCTTAAAGTATTCCCCATTTGCTTATACCGTGGGTATACCTGAGATAACTAAGCAGGCAATTGCCTTAACTTCTACAACTTTGCGAGGTGTTGAGATTTATTTTGCTGTTGGCCTACTCTATTTCGCTATTTACCGCATTTTATTGTTCGCTATTCAGTTAGTTAATCGTCATTATCAAGTTCCAGGATTGGGTAAAGCATGATGAATTTAGGTATTACATTCAGAGAGGCTTCTACGTGCCATTAATTCAGGTTCGTGATCTTAAAAAAGTGTATGGCGAGCAAGTCGTACTATCAAACATCAATTTTGATGTGGAGGATGGGGCAGTCCGAGTCTTGATGGGTTCCTCTGGCTCAGGTAAGTCTACGATATTGCATTGCCTTAATCGTCTTGAAGATCCCACCTCAGGATCTATTTTATTTCGTGGTGAAGAGGTTGCTGGCCTTGGCGTTGATGTGAGGGCATTACGGCAGCAAATTGGCTTTGTATTCCAACAATTTGCCTTGTATAGCCACCTGACCGTTTTAGAAAATGTGACATTGGCCTTAAAAGTATTAATGGGTATGAAAAAACTAGAGGCAAATGAGAAGGCCTTAAATACTTTATCAAAATTTGACATGACGATTCACCAACACAAGTATCCAGCCCAGCTTTCGGGAGGCCAACAACAACGAGTGGCGATTGCCCGCGCATTGGCTATGGATCCAGCGGTACTGGTATTAGACGAACCGACTTCAGCGCTTGATCCAATCATGTCACGTGATGTTGCCGATTTAATCAATCGTCTGCATGAGGCTGGTATTACGATGCTCTGTGTTACTCATGATTTAGCACTCGCGCAAAATATTTCTGATACGGTGATGTTCTTAGACAAGGGCATCATACGTGCGGATGAAAAGATTTCAATCCTGATGAGTGATACATCTGATCCTGATATTCATGCATTTTTTGGTAATAAGGATATTAAGAAATGAATACATGGAAGATCTTTGAAGTAGATCTGATCACTCAGATGCCGCTGATATTGATGGGCCTCGTCAATACTCTAAAACTGGCGGGCCTAGTCAGTGTTACTGGATTATTACTTGGGATTGTGATCTTTTATCTTTCGATTAATAAAAATTTCTTGATTCGTACGGCAACTAATTCTTATATATCGTTTTTTATTGGCATGCCCTTAATTGTCTTATTGTTCTTGATGTACTACGGACTACCGCAATGGGGTCTTCGGATGGATCCTTTTGATGTTGCTGCCATTGGATTTACATTAAATGTGGCTGCATATAACGCTGCTTATATGAAAACAGCTTATAACGGATTGAATTTTATTCAACTAGAGGCTGCTGCAGCTCAGGGCTTTAGTTCTTTTCAAATCTTTCAGCTCATTACTTTGCCTCAGGTTCTGAAATTATCGGTTCCAGCATTAACCAATCAAGTCATTGCTAACTTAAAGGATAGTTCTGTAGCCTTTCTGATTCAGTACACGGAGTTTTTTGCACGCATGCAAGAATTAGCTGCAAGTAACTTTCAATTCTTTAAGGCTTACTTACTCACTGCAATTGTTTACTTGGCAATGGTTTCTGTCATCGTCTTGTTTGCCAGGGCAATTGAGAGAAGAGTCGTTTTCCCAACACACTAAATTGGAGTTTTGAGAACAAAAAAGTGACCCGTAGGCCACTTTTGAGTTTGAGAAAGAAGTGATTATTTGGATGTCGGCATAACAAATTCAGCACCCTTAGCGATGCTCTCCGGCCAGCGCTGCATGACACTTTTCTGTTTACTATAAAAGCGCACACCTTCTTTACCGTAAGCATGCATATCACCAAAGATTGAATTCTTCCAACCACCAAAACCATGCCAAGCCATTGGTACTGGAATAGGCACATTGATACCAACCATACCCACTTGAACCCTGCGAGCAAATTCACGGGCGATATTGCCATCACTAGTAAAGCAAGCAACCCCGTTACCAAACTCACAAGAGTTCACTATATTGAGAGCCTCGGTGAAGTTTGCTACACGTACACATGAAAGTACAGGGCCAAAAATTTCTTCTAAGTAGATTTTCATGTCAGGGGTGACATTGTCGAATAAGGTGCCACCAATATAAAAGCCATTCTCGTTACCGGGAACTTTCAGACCACGTCCATCAACTAAAAGTTTTGCTCCAGAAGCTATGCCACTCTCGATGTATCCGGTAATGCGCTCTAATGCAGCCTTTGTCACAATCGGCCCCATCTCAGCATCTAGCTCCATACCATTTTTAACTTTCAAGGTTTTGGTGCGCTCAATCAGTTTAGGCATGATTTTTTCAGCCACATCACCAACTAAGACTGCAACCGAGATTGCCATGCAGCGTTCCCCAGCTGAGCCATAAGCAGCACCTACCAGTGCGTCAATTGCCTTATCAATGTCTGCATCAGGCATGATCACCATATGATTCTTTGCGCCGCCCAAGGCCTGCGAACGTTTACCAAAGTGGGCACAACGCTCATAAATATAATTTGCAATTGGAGTAGATCCAACGAAGCTGACAGCCTTAACGTCTGGATTTTCAATCAAGGCATCGACCGCTTCTTTATCGCCTTGAATAACGTTAAAGACACCATCTGGTAAGCCAGCATCCTTTAAGAGTTTTGCCATCAATAATGAGGCAGAAGGGTCAGTAGGGCTTGGCTTGAGGATAAATGTGTTGCCACAGGCTATCGCCACTGGATACATCCACATCGGTACCATCACAGGGAAGTTAAAAGGAGTAATTCCAGCGACAACGCCTAAAGGTTGGCGCATCACCCAGTTATCAATATCTGTAGAAACCTGTTCGGTGTAGTCACCTTTTAGTAATTCCGGAATACCGGTAGCAAATTCTATGATCTCAATGCCGCGAGTGACTTCGCCTTGGGCATCAGTGAACACTTTTCCATGCTCGGCGGTAATGATGGCAGCTAATGCATCGCGATTGGCATTCATTAATTCTAAGAATTTGAACATGATGCGGGCCCGGCGCAATGGGCTTGTTTGGCTCCAACTCACAAATGCTTCTTGAGCAACTGCCACAGCAGCATCAACCTCTTTACGGCTAGCTAGAGCTACTCTGCGGGCAACAGATCCATGGGCAGGGTTGTATACGTCTGAAAAACGACCATCCTTGGGGTTGACGAGCTTGCCGCCAACGTAGTGGCCGATATCATCTTTTGATGCAAAAGCTTGTGGTGCATTCATAGTCATTTGTGCTTATTATTTCAAGGGTGTTAGATAAATGATAAAGAGAGTGAGCCTAATGTTGTGCAAGACTACGTTGTCTCGTTTATTCTACTTTTGCGCTATTTTATCGCTATAAGTCTATTTTGGTCATTTGTTACATTTTGTGAGTTTTTTAAAGGTCCGTTATGAGTCTTCTTTTCTCTGAATACACCCTGAATAGCCCCCGTGGCCCATTAAAGCTGGCGAATCGGGTTGTTGTGGCCCCAATGTGCCAATACTCAGCCATGAATGGCGAAGCTACTGACTGGCATCTGATGCATTGGGGAAACTTACTGAATAGTGGGGCGGCTTTATTCATTATTGAAGCTACTGCCGTCACTCCAGAGGGGCGCATTACACCCGCCTGTCTAGGATTATGGGATGACCGTACCGAAGCTGCCTTATCAGACAAATTGATCAGAGCTCGTAAATTGGCTCCTGCTACGCCGGTATTTATTCAACTGGCTCACGCTGGTCGAAAGGCATCGAGTGCCTCCCCTTGGGATGGTGGTCAATTGCTTCCAGTAGATCAGGGCGGCTGGGAAATGGAAGCGCCTTCTGCTATTCCTCAATTAGAGGGTGAGCGCTTGCCACATGAACTCACTAAGGAAGATCTACAAGATTTAATAGAAGCTTTTGTCATTGCGGCTAAACGCTCAGACAAAATTGGTATCGATGGGGTTGAATTGCATGGCGCCCATGGATATTTATTGCACCAGTTTTTATCTCCAATAGCCAATCAGCGTAAAGATGAATATGGCGGCTCATTTGAGAATCGCATTCGTTTTCCATTGGAACTCTTTAAGGCTGTACGAGTAGCATATCAAGGGGTTTTAGGGATACGATTATCTGCTAGCGATTGGATTGCCGGAGGATGGACTCCGGAGGAAACGGCAGACTTGGCGGCGAGTCTTAAGTCGTTAGGCGCCAACTATGTTCACATCTCATCAGGCGGTATTTCTCCTGCACAAAAAATTGCAATTGGCCCACACTACCAAGTTCCTTTTGCTAAGACTGTCAAAGAAAAATCAGGACTACCCACCATGACAGTTGGGCTCATTACCGATCCCCATCAAGCCGAACAAATCTTACAAAAGGGCGATGCTGATTTAATCGCCTTAGCAAGAGCCTTTTTATATAAGCCACGTTGGGCCTGGGAGGCTGCTGCCGCTCTTGATGGTACTGTTGCCTCTAATGAGCGCTATTGGCGTTGCTTACCAAGAGAAGCCCAGGCAATATTTGGTAATGTCAAAGTCGGTCAAAGATAATTTTAAAAATACTCAAGAAGAGTAAAAGGGAGATCTCCATGAAACATATTTACACTTTAAAGGCTGCACTGTTTGCGACGAGTGCTTACATGATTCAAGAAAGAGTTACCTTATTGGAATAAGGCGATTAAATCAGCCAATATCACCTTGGGCTAACAGTCTTATGCCTGGTCTCTTAAAACGGCATCAGGCAATGCTTGTGCAAATGCTCTAGCAGCGCTCAATAAGAATCGATCTTTTCCAGGACCTGCAATCAGCTGCACGCCAACGGGCAAGCCATTAGGACCACTACTGACATTGAGGTTGATACAAGGTAGACCTGATAGAGTCCATCCTCGACAAAATACTGGATTACCCGTGCCTTCTTTCGCCAGTGGAGCTTCACCAGGAGCGCTAGGTGCAATCAGAAAATCAACCTCATTTTCAAAGAGTTGCGCAATAGCAAAACGTGCTGCTTGGGCTTTCATTAAATCCTTTTGATACTGTTCGTAAGGTATTTGCACGCCTTCGGAGAGTTGCTGTGATAGTTGAGGACTCAATTTTTTACTAAAACGCATGCGCTCAAAAATAAGCGCACGGGCCATCTCAAAACTCATGATGCGAGTTTGAAGTAAGGTTAAATCTTTGCAGGCTGCTGGTAAAGAAATATCTTGAACCATTCCTTTAGCAATCGCTTCAGCAGTAAAGCGCGCTAAGGCTAGAGCGCCAGCAGTTTCTTTGCTAGCAAAAGACCAATCCTTAGTTTTGCAAATGGCCACTCGTGGTTTGTTATGAAGTTGATCAATCTCAGCGAGAGAAAGGTCATTACTCATGGCTGCAACCCCTAGAGCAACATCTCCAACACTTCTGCCAAAGCAGCCCAAGGTATCTAAAGAGGGCGATAAAGCTTTAACACCCGCAAGCATTACTTTGCCAAAGCTGGGTTTATAACCCACAACACCACAATAGGATGCTGGTCGAATAATAGAACCGGCGGTTTGACTGCCTGTTGCTAAAGGAACCATAAAGTCTGCAACAGCAGCTGCTGATCCACTCGATGAACCCCCGGGGGTATGTTTAAGGTGATGTGGGTTGTGAGTGACAGGGGGTTTAAATGTTGCAAATTCAGTACTGATGGTTTTGCCTAGGATGATTCCGCCTGCCTGACGCATTAAGGCTACAGAAACCGCATCTGAGGCAGGGTAGTTATTGGCATAGATGGGGGATCCATAGCTAGTCGGTAAGTCATAGGTGTCAAATAGGTCTTTTACGCCTATCGGTAGCCCATGCAGTATGCCTTTGATTGAGCCCTTATCAAGCTCCCTAGCGCGGGCCAAGGCATTTTCTTTACCAAGGCTTGACCAAGCCTTCACTAGGCTCTCTCGATGGCCTATACGGTCCAAACAGGAAAGTAGTAGGTCGGTTGCTTTGATTTCTCGCCTAGCAAGTGCACGTGCAGCTTGCGAGGCACTTAGGCTCTCTAGATCTTTCATCCCTTTATTCTACTAAGTGTGGCGTATGATCGCAATTTAACATTTTTAAAGTACTCAGAAATCTACCTAAATGAAGCAACATTCTGTTCGTGAAGCATGGCTTGAAGATGCCGTTAAACACCTTGAACCCGTATTCTCTAGAGCTGGGTATGCTATCCCCCCCGTTCGCGTTTCTTGTGGATTTCCAGCATCTAGTAGCCCCAGAACCACTTTGGGCCAATGCTGGCCTCGTCAGCGGTCAGAGGGGGGCGTCAATGAAATTTTTATTTCACCTAAAATTGATGACCCAGTGCAATTGCTAGATACTTTGGTTCATGAGCTTTGTCATGCTGTTGATGATTGTTTTAGTGGACATGGAGAAGACTTCAAAGGGATTGCACAGACAGTAGGCTTGGAGGGGCCAGCCAGAATGGCTCATGCTACCGAAGAGCTGATCGTCAAATTGATGATGATCAGTCAAGAATTAGGACCCTACCCACATAAAGCAATTATCTTTCCACCCCCAAGGGCCAGCAATGCGAGCAGAAGCAAAGCTAAATGTGGGCAATGCGGATATGAAGTCACTTTACTAAAAAAATGGGCCAGCTATGGTGCTCCTATCTGTCCAAAAGATCATATCCGCATGCTAGAAGATGTCCCTGAAACGATTGAGAATACGAGTGATTACGATAGCGAGTCGGTTGGCAAAGGGGCTAAAAAAGCTCCTGATGAGATTCGTAGAGCCATTAGTTAAATCATTCAGTTGTAAGATTTTCCCTTATTAAAAATAACACCTACATTGAGAGCCCTTTTGAAATGAATGCAAAGAAAATTTTCAAAAACCCTAAGATTGCTGTAATACCAGGTGATGGTATTGGCAAAGAGGTTATGCCTGAGGGTCTACGTGCATTAGAGGCGGCTAATCGAAAGTTTGGGATTGGTATGCAGTTTGACCATTTTGATTTTGCAAGTTGTGATTACTATCTCAAGCATGGCAAGATGTTGCCTGATGATTGGTTTGATACTTTGATGAAGTATGACGCGATTTTCTTTGGCGCTGTCGGTATGCCAGACATCTTGCCTGATCACGTATCTTTATGGGGTAGCTTGATCCAGTTTCGTCGTGGTTTTGATCAGTATGTGAACCTACGTCCTGTTCGCCTCTTGCCTGGAGTTCCTTGCCCTTTAGCAAATCGTAAACCGGGTGATATTGACTTCTTCGTAGTTCGCGAAAATACTGAGGGTGAGTACTCCAGTGTAGGCGGCAAGATGTTTCCCGATACTGATCGAGAATTCGTCATACAGGAATCGATTTTTACAAGACAGGGCGTCGATCGCATCTTGCAGTACGCATTTGACTTAGCTCAAAGTCGCCCTAAAAAGCATTTAACTTCAGCCACTAAATCGAATGGTATTGCCATTACCATGCCTTATTGGGATGAGCGGGTTGTGGCCATGTCTAAAAACTTTGCGGATGTGCGAACAGATAAATATCACATTGATATTTTGGCTGCGCAATTTGTAATGAACCCTGATCGTTTTGATGTGGTTGTTGCGAGCAATTTATTTGGAGATATCTTGTCTGATTTAGGTCCAGCTTGCACAGGAACGATTGCGGTAGCGCCATCGGGAAGCATTAATCCTGAAGGAAAATTTCCATCTTTATTTGAACCAGTGCACGGATCTGCGCCAGATATATACGGCAAGATGATTGCTAATCCGATTGGCCAAATATGGAGTGGAGCAATGATGCTTGACCACCTAGGGTACCCTGAAGCTGGTAAAGCAATCTATTCCGCAATTGAAAAAGTGCTAGCCTCTGGGCCTGGCAATGCGCCTTTGACACCAGATGTAGGTGGCTCTGCTAAAACGGATGATTTAGGCAAGGCAATTGCTGCTGCAATCTAGAAAGCATTTAGCTAACGGTTTGTAAAGGACTCCAGACGGGGTCCTTTTTACTAGCCGTGGCTATTTCTACTAAGACTTTTTCATGCAGCTGACATTCATCATTACTTGCTGCAATGAACTTCAAATTCACAGGCAGTGATTTCGTATGCCCCTCAGAGTCTGTATCAACGGTATAGTCAATCAAATCGATTGATAGATCCTCTTGGCCACGCGTCATTGCTACATAGACTTCTGCTAACAATTGGGCATCTAATAGCGCACCATGAAGGGTACGATGTTGATTGCTAATAGAAAAACGCTCACACAGTGCATCTAAAGAATTACGCTTACCAGGAAACATCTGACGAGCCTCTAGTAAGGTATCCGTTACCTTACTGGCTAAATTTCGAAACGGTGGGCGCTTTAAAAGAGCGAATTCGTTATCCAAGAATCCTAAGTCAAATGCGGCATTATGAATCACAATTTCTGCGCCATCGACAAACTCAATCAATTGTTCAACAATGTTAGAAAAGACGGGTTTATCAGATAGAAATTCTCTAGAGAGGCCATGAACCGCAAAAGCTCCTGCGTCGATATCCCGCTCAGGATTAATGTAGTAATGAAAAGTCTTATCGGTTAGGCGTCGTCCAACCATCTCTACGCAACCGATTTCAATAATGCGATCTCCTGTTGCAGGATTTAATCCAGTTGTTTCAGTGTCAAGAATCACTTTGCGCATTAGGTACCCTCAAGGACTGATGGCGGTATTTCCATTGGACCTTTGCCCGCGTATTTATCAAGGTAAAGATAAATCACAGGGGTAATAATTAAGGTAACAAACTGCGAGAGGATTAAGCCACCAGCAACACTAATACCCAAGGGTTGGCGTAACTCCGCTCCTGCGCCGATACCAAATGCAATCGGCAGGGCGCCCATCAGGGCTGCAAAGGTAGTCATCATAATAGGACGGAAACGCAAGATACACGCCTCTTTAATTGCTTTTTCAGGGCTCATGCCTTGATTACGCTGTGCATCAAGCGCAAAGTCAATCATTAAAATGGCATTCTTTTTAACGATACCAATCAGCAGCAAAATACCAATCGAGGCAATGACTGTTAACTCAAAGCCAAAAATACGCAATGCTAATATTGCCCCAATGGCAGCAGATGGCAAGCCCGCCAAAATAGTGAGCGGGTGAATATAACTTTCATATAAAACTCCAAGCAGAATGTAAATCACTCCAAGAGCAGCCAAAATTAAGATCACCTGGCCGGATTGATTCTCTTTAAAGACTGCTGCATCACCACCATAACTGGTAATAATAGAAGGCGGCAGACCAATTTCTTTGGTGAATTCTTCTATTTTCTTGGTTGCATCGCCAAGGAAAACATCGGGCGCTAAGTTAAATGACAGAGTCACCGCAGGTATTTGCCCTAGATGATTCACCGCGGTAGGGCCGATCGATCTAGTAAATGTTGCAACACTAGAAAGGGGAATTAATTTATCAGTAGCTCGACCGCGAACAAATATTTTATTGAGGTCAGTTTCATACTGCCGATCTTCTTTAGCAGTTTCTAAAATGACATAGTAAGTGTTGACAGGGGTGTAGATGGTCGATACTTGCTTTTCACCATAAGATGAATACAAAGCCGAGCGAATATCGGCAATCGTAATACCTGCGCTGGCCGCCTTTTCTCGATTAATATCAATTTTGACATTCAGACCTTTTAATTGTGAATCACTTGTAACGTCCCTAAATATCGGATCGGTACGCAGTTTTTGCATGAGCTTGTCGGCCCATTCATTGACACCATCAAAGCCAACACTTTGCAGGGTAAATTGGTAGCGACTCTTACTACTTCGACCACCAATTTGTAAATTTTGTATAGGGCGCATATACACCTGAAGCCCCGGTATTTCTCTAAATTTCACTCTGAGATCTTCCATTACCTTAGACATCTTCGCTCGCTCGCTTTTCGGTTTGAGAACAATAAAGATGCGCCCCGTATTTTTGCCAGAGCTATTGCCGCCACCCACAATAGAAATAGAACTTTCTACGTTTGGATCTTTACTAACGATCTCAGCTGCCTGGTCCTGAAGTTTTAACATCGAATCAAACGACATATCTTCCGATGCTTCGGTAGTCATCAGAATTTGTCCAATGTCTTCTTCTGGAAAAAATCCCTTTGGGCTATTCATAAATAAGAAAATGGAAATAGCAAATGTAGAGATAGCACCCCACAAAACTATCTTACGATGGTGCAATGCTAAATCGAGATAATGTATATAGGTTTTGAGCATCCAATTGAAGAAGTGATCAAATTGTTTGTTGATAGCGAATTCTTTGGCGTGTACCCCAGGCTTAGGCAGGAAGCGACTACACAACATTGGCACTACTGTTAAAGAAACAATGGCCGATACAAAAATCGCCAAAGAAACAACTACTGCAAATTCTCTAAAGAGTAGGCCAATGGGTCCAGGCAAAAAGAAGAGAGGAATAAACACAGCAATTAATGAAATCGAAATAGAGATAATGGTAAAGCCAACCTCTTTACTGCCCTTGAGTGACGCCTTGAGAGGGTCCATACCATTTTCAATATGACGCATGATGTTTTCTAGGACTACGATTGCATCATCAACCACCAAACCTACTGCTAGCGTAATACCGAGCAGCGAAATATTATCAAGGCTATAGCCCATGATGTAGAGTAAAAAGAATGCGCCAATTAAAGAAATAGGCAAGCTGATTGACGGTATTAAGGTTGCTGCTGCGTGCTTTAAAAATAGGAAGATGACCAACACAACCAACAACACAGTTAAAGCAAGTGTGACATTCACATCATGAATCGCTTCAATAATAGATAAAGATCGATCGTTTGCCACTTGGAGCTTAATTGACTCAGGCATCTGTTTTTGAAGTTCTGGTATCAATGCTTTAACTGATTTGACAACCTCTACAGTATTTGCATTGGGTTGTCGTAATACTGCAATTGCAATCGATCTTTCGCCATTAGAGCTGGCTAGTGTGTAGACGTTTTCGTAACTCTCAATCACTTCAGCAACATCTTTGAGGTAAATAGGTAGACCATTTTTTTGGCTGATGATGAGATTGCCAAATTCTTCTGGTCTGACTAATTGAGGGTTCGCGTAGATTGTGATCGATTGGCGAGGTCCATTAAGAACACCTACCGGCGTATTGGAGTTTGCCTTATTAATGGCATTAGCCACATCATCCATGGTGAGGTTGCGGTTACCCAATGCATCAGGGCGAGCCTGCACTCGAACTGCGTAACGCTTTGCACCATAAACAATAATTTGTGCTACACCGCTAATGGTGGACAGATTTGGTGACAGCAAATTTTCTGCATAGTCATTTAAATCGGACAAACTTACGGATGGGGAACTCAAACGCACAACTAATACAGGCGTATCAGCAGGATTGACTTTGCGGTATGACGGTGAAGTCGTCATTTCAATTGGAAGTCGTCTTTGCGCCCTCAAGAGTGCTGCCTGGACATCAACCGCTGCTTTATCAATATCTCGGTTGTTATTAAATTCCAAGGAAATGCTAGTACTACCTAAAGAATTAACAGAGCTGATGACTTTAATACCGTCAATCGTTGAAAATTCCTTTTCCAATGGTAGTGCAACAGCGGACGCCATGTTTTCTGGAGAGGCGCCCGGTAGTGATGCGCTAACTGAAATAACGGGAGTATTAAAACTTGGTAAGGCCGCCACTGGAATATTGAAATATGCGACTGTACCTGCAATAACGGTTGCAAAAGAAAGCAGGACCGTCATGACGGGGCGCCGAATACATATTTCGGAAAGCGTCATTTTTTCTCGGATGCAGGTGGGTTTTGAGGAGCGGCGTCTTTAGTTTTAGCTTCGCGTACTTTGCTGCCAGGACGGAGATTTTGTTTACCTTCTACTACTACCTTATCGCCCGCTTCAATTCCAGTAACGACTGTAGTACCCTGGAATTCGTAAACTACTTTTACCGGCTTTGCTACAGCCTTACCTTCGTTATCCACTGTAAATACAATTTTTCCTCTAGGATTTATGATAATTGCCTCTGAAGGAACCGAGAGGGCATCTTTTAGAGTATTCGCTACTAAAGATACACGAGCAAACTGACCCGGAAGAATGCTCATGGACTTATTGGGGATTTGTGCTTTGACTCTGACCGCTGCAATTGAAGGGTCTACTTGATTGTCGATCACAAGCACCTTACCTTCATACGCTTTCTTGCCAGAATCACCCACTGTGACTTTGACAGTCAGAGGCTCTCCATCTAATTGATTTTCAAGCAGAATAGGGATGTCTTTTTCAGGTATTACAAACTGAACATTAATGGGATTTAGTTGAGTAATAGTCACCATCGACCCAACACTCGATGTTGCAGTTGAGCTGGTAGCGGTTGTGACGACGTTACTCGCTTGTACTAAAGAACCAGGGAACACATTCACAATTCCAGCACGTCCAGTAATAGGAGAGCGAATCGAATCGAAGGATAACTGAACTTCAGCTGAGCGGGCTGCTGCCTGAGCAGCCTTAGCATTAGCCAAGGAGGTTTCTAGACCCGCTTTAGAAATAAAGTTTTTGCTGACGAGTTCAGTAGCGCGCAAATATTGTTTTTGGGCATCTTCAGCTAAGGCCTTTAGTCTTTCATAGTTAGCAGTGTCATTGCGATTATCGAGTGTAAATAAAAGATCACCAGCTTTGACTTCCTGACCATCTTTAACATGAATTTTGGCGACTGTATTGGTCACCATAGGTCTGATATCGACAATGGCATTTGAGACCATCGTGCCAGTGGCTTCAATCACGAGCGGAATATCTTTCTTCTCAACCACAATAGTACTTACTGTCGTGGGTCCACCAGCTTTTGCGGACTTAGCGACTGGCGGATAAAAATAATCATAGGTTTTTGAACCTGCGAACAAAATAATGATCACAATGAAGATGCGCCATTTGAAGCCGAGAATAAAAGACTTTATGGACCCAAAAGAAATAGGCGAGATACGTGGTGAAATTTTTTGCCATAGAGCACAAACACGAGACATTAAATACCCAAAAACTTGCGCAACCTTAGTGGGTATTTTGTTTAATGTAGATTCTATTTTTGACACGGCTTCATTTTCTTAATTTTTAGCATTCTAATGGGGTTTTTGCTATTTAGAGTGCCAGTGTATTTTCTCACGGGGGTTAAAGAAGAGCTTGTTCAATGCTTATACACTCTAAGGTAAAAACTCTTCAGCTCCTTTGTTGGCGAGCTGATCAGCCAGCTCATTACCTGGATCTCCAGTATGACCCTTAACCCAGTGCCACGAAATCTCATGGTTCGGAATCAGGGCGTCCAATTCTTGCCATAAATCAGCATTTTTTACAGGGGACTTGGCTGCCGTCTTCCAGCCACGCTGTTTCCAGCCCTGGAGCCACTCTGTAACTCCCTTTTGAACATATTGAGAGTCCGTCCAGAGCTCGACAGCACTAGATTGTTTAAGGGCTTTCAAGGCAAAAATAACAGCACTCATTTCCATCCGATTATTGGTGGTGTGCTTTGCACCCCCATGCAGGTGCTTTTCATGATTTCCAGAGCGTAAAACGACACCCCAGCCGCCAGGCCCTGGATTTCCTTTGCATGCACCATCTGTATAGATAACGACATGCGGTAGATGATGACTGATCTTGGCGTGTGACATAGCCCTACTGTAATGGGTCTTGTTTGAGATTGCTTCCCTCTGCAGCGGGGCTTAAAGGGGCAATTTTGGGGATAAGACTAGTCTGCACCTTGCCAATAAGACGTATTCCTTGATGGCGTTTAATAGCGGAAACAATGAAAATGGCGCCAAAAATAGGCCACCATCGGTTACCCATCGGCTCCAGGTAGTCCATTCTGGAGATACCTTGGCCTTGGAGGGGCAGTTTATAACAGCCAAAATGGCCTCTATCTAAGGAAAAGTTGAGTAATTGCAACCAATCTTTGATTCTGATCAGACTAATGAACTGACCATCACGCGGTAAATAAGGGCTGCCAATTAGTCTACTAATGTATTGGCGAGCCCCCCACAGGCTTGCTGGGTTAAATCCAGAGATGACTAAGCGACCCTCAGGGCGAAGGACGCGATCAATCTCACGCAGTATTTGGTGAGGATCAGCTGCAAATTCCAGAACGTGGGGCAAAACAATCAAATCAATACTTTCACTGGCAAAAGGCAGTTCGGTACTATCACCCTCAATACAATGCCAATTTGGAGATAGTTTAGGGGGCATGTTGTTATTAGCATGAACCAAAATGGCATGCAAGGGCATTCGATTCTCCCGCAAGCAATTCATTTGGGGTAGCCCAACTTGGACTGCATGATAGCCAAAAACGTTATCTACGATCTGATCAAAGCAAGTTTGCTCCCACTGCAAGACATATTGACCTGGCGGGGATTGTAGCCATCCCTCCCATGAGCTCCATGGGTATGCAGGGGGCTGAGTAGGGGCGGGTGGGGTTGGTATCATAGGAGTATGGATAAGAATACTTTATTGCAAGTCTGGCCTATACCCGCCTTTGATGATAATTACATTTGGTGTGTACATGACGGACATTTTGCATTGGTTGTAGATCCAGGCGATGCAGGCCCAGTTTTGAATTACTTAGCCCAAGAAAAATTATCCCTTACCGGAATACTGGTTACTCACCATCATGCTGATCATACTGGCGGGATTTTGGAATTATTAAATACCCTAGGAACTTCAATTCCTGTGTATGGTCCCACTAACAATGAAATACCCGGTCGAACTATAGCAATGATGGAGGGCGACAAGTTCGATATTGTTTCTCCTCGAATCAGCTTGAGTGTTCTTGAAGTTCCAGGTCATACCCTTGATCATATTGCTTACTTTGCAAATGTGCAGACGAATAGTCCTGAGCCCATACTCTTATGTGGAGATACCTTATTTGCTTCTGGCTGTGGGCGCCTATTCGAAGGCACGCCCACTCAAATGACTTTGTCTCTGGCCAAGTTTGCCGCTTTACCGAAAAACACTTTGGTGTACTGCACACATGAATACACCCTCTCTAATATCCGCTTTGCTTTAGCAGTGGAGCCCAATAATCGTCAATTGATAGAGTGGTCAGAAAAAGCACAAGCATTGCGTGCACAAAATATACCTACCTTACCAACCACGATCGCTCAAGAGCTGCAAACGAATCCCTTTATGCGATGTGACCAAGCTGATGTGGTTGCGGCTGCCAAAGAAATTTCAGGGCAGCAAAACTTGCCCAGTACGGCGCATGTCTTGGCTGCCATCAGGGCCTGGAAAGATCGCTTCTGATGCGACTGATTTATGCGCTAACTGTTCTTGTCGCTTTAATCAACGGTTGTGCCAGTTCGGGTGATTGGTCATCTGATACACCCACTGTAGTAAATCCCAAGGCATCAAAAGCCGCACGGGTTGATTTGGAGAAGCAATCTGTCAGCAAGGTTTATGCGCCCTCAGATAATTTGTGGATTCGTATTCGGGATGGCTTTCAGATGGAGCCTATGAATAACCCATTAGAAATCGAACAAGTACGTTGGTTAAGCGCACGCCCTGACTATGTGAATCGCTCTATGGCACGTTCCTCACGCTATCTCTTTTATATCGTACAAGAGGTCAACGCACGCAATATGCCAACAGAAATTGCTTTGTTACCTTTTGTAGAGAGTGCCTTTGTCACCCATGCTAAATCCAGAGCAAAGGCAGTTGGTTTATGGCAATTCATGCCCGCTACTGGAAAAGATTTCCGCTTAACGCAAAATGTGTTTCGCGATGAGCGGCGCGATGTTTTGCAATCTACTGATGCAGCATTAGATTATCTACAGCGTTTGTATGCGCAGTTTGGTACATGGGAGCTTGCTTTAGCAGCCTACAATTGGGGTACAGGCAACGTGATGAAGGCTCAAAAACGAAATATTGCTGCAGGGCTTCCCACGGATTATGAAAGTCTGAAGATGCCAAAAGAAACTCGGCAATACGTTCCGAAGTTGATGGCTTATCGGCAAATTGTTTTAGATCCGAGTGCTTATGGAATTGATCTACCAGAGCTTGAAAATCATCCGTACTTTATAGCAGTAGATGTGAGTAATGATATTGATGTGGCCTTAGTGATTAAGCTGGCTGACATTCCAGCAGAAGAGTTTCATAATCTCAATCCGTCATTTAACAAGCCCGTAATTTTAAGTAATGCTAATCAACAAATTTTGTTGCCATTTGCTCATGCAGAAATTTTTCAAGAAAATCTAAAAAACTACTCTAAGCCACTTGCATCGTGGACAGCTGTTCAAATCAAAAAAACCGAGAGCCTAGATCAGGCAGCTAAAACCTTGGGTGTAGCTCCAGATACCCTTAGGGATGTCAATGGCATCCCTAAGGGTATGCGGATTAAAGCGGGATCAACTGTTCTGATCCCTAAAAGCAGCCTTGTATCAAGTGATGTTTCTCCAACTTTGGCTGAAAATGCCAGTCTCAGCCTAGAAAAACCGCCCCCACCACCATCCGCTAGTAAATGTGTGAAGCCAGCCAATAACGCAAATGGTTCGAAAGGGGCTCAACAAAACAAGTGTGCTCCAGTAAAACAGGCAAAGAAGACTGATCAAACGAACGCTAAGGGCAATTCTTCCAAAAATAATGCTGCATCTCAGCATAAATCCGCATCGACAGATCTTGCAAAATCTGCGAAAAATAGTAGTCCAGCCAACCCCATTAACAAGGGGGTGAATACAAAGCAGTAATTTTAGTCACTTTTATTTAGGTAGATCATGTCCTATCAAGCACATCACGAGCGCTCAATTCAAGATCCTGACGGTTTCTGGGGCGAGCAGGCAAAGCACATTCACTGGGAAAAACCATTTAATAAGGTTCTCAATTACGACAACCCTCCATTTGCAAAATGGTTTGAAGGAGGGCTTACCAATCTTTGCTACAACGCAGTCGATCGCCATATTAAAGAGCGATCCAATCAAACGGCCTTGGTTGCGGTATCTACTGAAACGAATTTAGAAAAAGCGTACACATACCAGGAGCTCTACGAAGAAGTCAATCGTATGGCTGCGATTTACAAAGCCCATGGTATTAAAAAGGGTGATCGAGTCCTGATTTATATGCCAATGATTGCAGAAGCTTGCTTTGCAATGCTTGCTTGCGCTCGTATTGGTGCAATTCATTCTGTGGTATTCGGAGGTTTTGCTTCTCACAGTCTGGCATCCCGTATCGATGATGCAAAACCAAAAATGATTGTGACATCAGAGGCTGGAATGCGGGGCGGCAAAGCAGTGCCATACAAACCTCTTCTAGATGAAGCAATTACTCTAGCCATCTATAAACCTGAAAAAGTTCTGATCGTCAATCGTGGCTTATCTGAATTCACTACTGTTCCTGGCCGTGACTTAGATTACGCGGAAGAGCGCCAGAAACACCTCAATGAGATTGTTCAGATTGAATGGGTGGATGCAACCCATCCTTCATATATCCTTTATACATCTGGAACTACTGGCAAGCCTAAAGGCGTGCAACGCGATACGGGCGGATATGCAGTGGCGTTAATGTCCAGCATGAATCACATCTTTTGCGGTAAGCCTGGCGATACCATGTTCACTACTTCAGATATTGGTTGGGTGGTAGGTCATAGTTACATCATCTACGGACCATTACTCAATGGCATGGCAACGATTATGTATGAGGGTACGCCATTACGCCCGGATGCGGGCATTTGGTGGGCATTGGTTGAAAAGTACAAAGTGTCTGTAATGTTCTCAGCACCAACAGCTGTTCGTGTTTTGAAGAAGCAAGACCCAGCATACTTAACAAAGCATGATCTTTCTACTCTCAGGGCTCTGTTCCTCGCGGGTGAGCCATTGGATGAGCCAACTGCAACTTGGATTCATGAAGCGATTCAGAAGCCAATCGTAGACAACTATTGGCAAACTGAGACTGGCTGGCCGATGCTTGCTATTCAGCGTGGTATTGAAGTCATGCCGCATAAATTCGGCTCACCAGGAGTCCCTTCTTTTGGATACAACATGAAGTTGCTTGATGATGCAACATCGGTAGAGTTGGGCGCTGATCAAAAGGGAGTGATTGCAATTGAGGGACCATTACCTCCAGGTTGCATGCAAACTATTTGGGGTGATGATCAGCGTTTTGTCAGCACTTATTGGGAAACGATTCCTGGTAAGTTGATTTACTCTACCTTTGACTGGGGTATCAAGGATGAGGATGGGTACTTCTTCATATTGGGTCGCACAGACGACGTGATTAACGTAGCAGGGCATCGACTCGGGACGCGCGAAATTGAGGAAAGCATATCTAGCCATCCAAATATTTCTGAAGTGGCTGTAGTGGGTATCGAAGACAAATTAAAGGGTCAAGCAGCGATTGCATTTGTTATTCCAAAAGACTCCTCTAAGACTGACAATCTAGAAAATGAATGTATGAAAACGGTGGATTCCCGGTTAGGGGGAATTGCTCGTCCAAGTCGTGTTTATATAGTGGTGGCACTTCCTAAGACCAGGTCAGGAAAGATTGTGCGACGAGCTTTACAGGCTGTTGCTGAAGGACGTGATCCTGGAGATATCAGCACCATGGAAGATCAAACTGTTTTGGCACAAATTAAGACGATCATCGAGCAAGGCGCCCATTCTTAAATGATCATCGATACCCCCTCTAAGCTCCTATTGGCACGGTTTTCAAGGATTTAGGAGCAAAAATGGTATGATTCAATTATTCGAAACTATATAAATACCCTAGCGCTTAAAGACACTCACCTCCCGCATTAACAAGCCTCGGGTTGGTCTTTTTGGGGGTTTTGAGCGTCGGATGGAGCAGGGACTGGAGATGGTTTGTCACCCTTGCTTCCTTCTTTTCCTCCTGCCGTGTTGGCTTTAGTCGACGGCACGATATTTCCCGGTTTAAGTATTGGCGCCTCTGGCGAAACTACCGGAGAAGTTGTATTCAATACCGCATTAACTGGATATCAAGAGATCATCACTGATCCAAGCTATGCGCGTCAAATTGTGACCTTGACCTATCCCCATATTGGTAATGTTGGCGTTAATCCTCAAGATGCTGAATCAAATCAGATTCATGCTGCTGGTCTCGTCATTAAAGATCTTCCAAAGCGCGTCTCAAATTTTCGCTCTCAAGAGACTTTGGATAACTATCTCACCAATGCTGGTGTTTTAGGTATTGCTGGAATTGATACCCGCAAACTGACTCGCATTTTGCGTGACAAAGGCGCCCAATCTGGCGCTATCGTTGCCGGTAAATTAGGCGATGACATTGAAGTTTTGTCTAATAAAGCCCTTGAACTCGCTAAAGCCTTTCCTGGAATGGCTGGTTTAGATCTTGCTAAGGTAGTGAGCACCAAAACCCCCTATGAGTGGCGCGAAGCTGAGTGGGAATTACATGGAGCTAATGGCATGCCTGCTTATCGGACTTTGAATACATCCAAACCAGTCAAAAAAGTGGTTGCCTATGATTTTGGTGTCAAGCGTAATATTTTGCGCATGCTCACTGAGCGTGGATGTGAGCTTACTGTAGTTCCAGCCCAAACTAGCGCTGCTGAGGTATTGGCAATGAATCCTGACGGAGTCTTCTTTTCAAATGGTCCTGGTGATCCTGAGCCATGTGATTACGCTATTGCTGCTGCCAAAGAAATTATCGAAAAGGGATTTCCCACATTTGGCATCTGCTTAGGCCATCAAATCATGGGTTTAGCTGCTGGCGCTAAAACTTTAAAAATGAAGTTTGGTCATCATGGGGCAAATCATCCTGTAAAGGATTTGGATACCGGGCGGGTAGTAATTACTTCGCAAAACCATGGCTTTGCAGTTGATGCCAGCACTCTGCCTAAGAATATTCGCGTGACACACGTATCCCTATTCGATGGCTCCTTACAAGGCCTGGCATGGGAGGATAAACCTGCACTGTGTTTTCAAGGTCATCCAGAAGCCTCCCCGGGTCCTCATGACATAGCTTATTTATTTGATCGTTTTATGGAGTTAATGAATGCTACGAAAGCTGGCAATAAGGGGGGCAAATAATGCCTAAGCGTAGCGATATTCACAGCATTCTCATTATTGGTGCTGGCCCCATTGTGATTGGCCAAGCTTGTGAGTTTGACTATTCAGGTGCTCAGGCTTGCAAGGCATTGCGAGACGAGGGCTATAAAGTTATTTTGGTCAATAGCAACCCCGCAACAATTATGACTGACCCAGAAATGGCGGATGTGACTTATATCGAGCCAATTACATGGGAAGTAGTTGAACGAATCATTGCTATAGAAAAACCAGATGCTATCTTGCCAACCATGGGCGGTCAAACGGCATTGAACTGTGCATTAGATTTGCATCGTCATGGCGTCTTGCAAAAGTATGGCTGTGAACTGATAGGCGCGTCTCCCGAGGCGATTGATAAAGCCGAGGATCGACAGAAATTTAAAGATGCAATGACGAAAATTGGATTGGGCTCTGCTAAATCTGGTATTGCACAGACCATGGATGAAGCTCATATTGTGCAACAACGAATTCAGCAGGAGACTGGCAGCCCAGGTTTTCCAGTGGTGATTCGTCCATCCTTCACTATGGGTGGTTCCGGTGGTGGGATTGCATATAACCGTGAAGAGTTTGAAGAGATCTGTAAACGGGGTCTAGATCTATCTCCCACCCATGAACTCTTGATCGAAGAGTCATTGCTGGGCTGGAAAGAGTTTGAAATGGAAGTAGTGCGTGATCGTAACGATAACTGCATTATTGTTTGCTCGATTGAGAACTTAGATCCAATGGGTATTCATACCGGTGACTCGATTACTGTAGCGCCTGCACAAACATTGACTGACAAAGAATATCAATTGATGCGCAATGCATCCATTGCAGTTTTGCGTGAAATTGGTGTAGATACAGGCGGCTCGAACGTGCAATTTTCCATCAATCCAGAAGATGGGCGCATGATTGTGATTGAGATGAATCCACGCGTCTCACGTTCATCTGCCTTAGCATCTAAAGCAACTGGTTTTCCGATTGCCAAAATAGCAGCAAAACTAGCTGTTGGTTACACCTTAGATGAACTAAAGAATGATATTACGGGCGGCGCAACACCAGCATCTTTTGAGCCATCAATCGATTATGTTGTGACTAAAATTCCCCGTTTTGCTTTTGAAAAATTTCCGCAAGCAGATTCACGTTTAACAACGCAAATGAAATCAGTCGGGGAGGTAATGGCAATCGGCCGTACCTTCCAAGAATCTTTTCAGAAAGCACTGCGAGGTCTAGAAGTCGGGGTTGATGGCTTAGATGAATTCTCTACTGATTTAGATGACATTATTCAAGAGATAGGTGAACCAGGCCCAGATCGTATTTGGTATTTAGCAGATGCATTCCGCATGGGTCTGGGTCTAGATGATGTCTATAACGAAACCAAAGTGGATCCTTGGTTTTTAGAGCAGATTCAAGAGCTAGTCACGCTTGAAAATGAGCTTAAGCTTCGTCAGATTGATAGCCTATCTGCTCAAGAGCTTCGCTTTGTAAAACAAAAAGGTTTTTCAGATCGCCGCTTAGCTAAATTACTTGGGGTAGATGCTGCATCGGTTCGTTCGGCACGGCATCGCTTAAAAGTAGTACCAGTCTATAAACGTGTCGATACCTGTGCCGCTGAGTTCTCTACGAATACGGCCTACTTATATTCAACCTATGAGGCTGAGCATGGTGAGTGCGAATCCCAGCCAACGAATAGAGACAAAATTATGGTCTTGGGCGGAGGCCCAAATCGCATTGGTCAAGGC
>JABMMT010000169.1 GCA_013205155.1 Betaproteobacteria bacterium
CTTGGAGAGGTATCTGCTGTGATAAAAAAATTCTTTCAGTTAGCACTTGGTATTTTTCTCACCTCAGCTGGTAGCTCCCACCTTGGATCAAATAGAACAGAGTTCTTAGCCCAAGTTCCAACCTGGCTGCCACTTGATCCTGACTTTGTAGTCATCGCATCTGGCTTAGTTGAAATCACTCTAGGCGTGCTACTTATTACTACCGCATTAATACTTAAAAAGTATCGCAGTGTAATTGGCTTAATAACAGCGCTATTTTTTATTCTTATTTTTCCTGGCAATATAAATCAGTATGTAAATCAAATAGATGCCTTTGGCTTAGATACAGATACTAAGCGGCTAATCCGCCTCTTCTTTCAACCACCGCTAGTTATTTGGGCGCTTTGGTGCAGTAATGCATTTAGATTGATAAAAAAGTTTAGGTAAATAATCTCTATAAAAGAGTGTAACCACCATCAATTGATAAAATTTGACCTGTAATATAATCAGAAGCAGGTACGGAGAAAAAGAGAACTCCTTGACTGATATCAGTCACCTCAGCCATATGACCAGCCGGAGTTAATTCATTAATTTTTTTACCTATTTTAATCCCATCGGGAGATAAAAGAAGGTCTGTTAGCATCTTTGTTGCTGTATACCCAGGTGTAATGCAATTTACTCTAACTCCAGACTTTATCCACTCAACGGCCAGGCCTCTAGTTAGGTGGATTAATCCAGCTTTGCTTGTTAAGTAATGCACATGACTATGTTCACTATTTACAATCAATCCAGATATCGATGAAATATTTACAATTTTGCCGTACTTATTATCAATCATCATCTTGCCAAACTGTTGAGAGAGTTGGAAAGCTGATGAAAGATTAGTCTTTATCATCAAGTCCCAATCTTCAGTAGTAATATCAAGAGCAGATTTCCATTGACCTATACCTGCATTATTAATCAAAATATCAGCTCTTTTGTACTTCTTTGCTACATAATCTTGTAATGCTTTAATCTCCGCTGTATTAACTAAATCTGCAACAAAATAACTGGACTGTCCTTTTTTATTTAACTCTGTAGATACCGCAATTAAATTATCTTCATTTCTCCCAACAATAACTACATTCGCACCTGCTTCAACTAATGCGTGTGCACAAGATTCTCCAATTCCTTGTCCACCACCAGTTACTATGGCAATTTTTCCATCAAGCCTATATTGATCTAAATGTGACTTATGCTTCCAATTTTCGGCCATGATATTTTCTTATTACTTATCCATGTCAATATGTATTTTGATACCGTTCGGAGGCATATTTTTTGCAAAATCAAAAGCTGCGATACTTTCGCTAAAGCCAAAATGATGAGTTATCAATGGTTTTATATTTAATTTACCACTGCTCATTAAGTCGAGAGCTTTTGGATAAACATGTGCGTATCTAAATACGCTTTCAATCCGCGCTTCTTTTACGATCGCAGCTGCTAGATCCCACGACACATTTTCAAGTGGAATTCCAATATGAACTACGGTTCCACCTGGTCTTAAATGTGTAACCACAGCGGCTGCGACTTTTTCATTTCCAGAGCACTCAAAAACTATATCTACCCCTCGACCTCGAGTAGCTTTTGCAATTACTGATGTTAAGTCTTCATTAACTGTATTAACAGGGAATACACCCGGAATTGTTCCTGCAATTTCTAATTTAGGTTGCTGTATATCTGTAATTATTACCTTGCTGCATCCTCCTGCTAGAGCAGACATAGCTGTTACCAGACCAATTGGTCCTGCTCCGAAAACTAAGGCTATGTCACCAGGTTTGATTCCAGCCCTAGTTGCAGCCATCATCCCTACTGCAACTGGTTCGACCATTGCTCCCTCTGCAAGTGAGACACCTTCAGGCAATTTAAATGTAAATTGTTCTGGATGAATTACTTCAGGACGTAAACAACCGTGAAATGGTGGCGTAGCCCAAAAACTAATTTCTGGATCTAAGTTGTATCTTCCAATCATTAACTCTGGGCTATGTGGATTTGGGACGCCCGGTTCCATGCAAACTAAGTCACCAATTTTTAAGGATTTTACTCCAGAACCGATTTCAATTATTTCTCCAGCACCTTCATGACCAAGAATCATGGGTGCTTTTACAACAAACTTACCAATGTAACCATGGGTGTAGTAATGAACATCGCTGCCACAAATTCCTACTGTTCGCATTCGAATTCGAACATCATTTGGGCCTAATTTTTCATCGATTGGAAAGTCGCGAAGATTTATTTCATTTTTGCGCTCTAAAACTAGTGCCAACATACCCAACCACCCTTAACTTAGAGGAAGTAAGTAATTTCCCTGCCATTTGTATTCTAAGGCGCATTCCTCGCTAGGAATAGTGACAAAGTAAAAATCACATTTTTGTTATAAATCTGCGTAAGCCCTATTAAATCTTCTGCTAACCATAACCCCAAATTCACCCTTAATCCCCCTAGTAAATCGGTGTGACGGGGATTACCATCCCTTGTGGCTCTGATATACAGGGCACGAGAGAGGTAAGATGAAAAAGTTAAAAAAAGTATATGCAGCAACAACTGCAACGCTTTTAGCTTTGTCGTTGACTGTTGGTAATGTTTCAAGTGCAAATGCTGCTTGGGATGTTAAAACAGCTGCAGCCCCTTACAAGGGAACAACAATTAATTTACCATTCCTTGATCGCCCAGGATATAAAGCTGCTATCAAAATGATTCCAGCTTTTGAAAAAGCAACTGGTATTAAGGTTAAGTATGACATTATTCCTTACGAGAGTACGCTTTCAAAGCTAACACTAGATTTCACTGGTGGAAAAGCCGCTTATGATGGTGTTCTTGCAGATGTTGTATGGATTGGAAACTTCGGAGCATCTGGTTGGATGGTTCCATTGAAGAAGTTTTATGGCGATAAGAAACTTGCAGATCCAGCATTGAATCTAAAAGGTTTCTTCCCAATTTTGCTTGACTCTTTTGGTACTTGGAACAAGACTGTTTACGGACTGCCATTTGATAACTACGCAGGCGTAATGTTCTATAACAAGTGCATGCTAAAAGATGCAGGTTTCTCTGGACCAGCAAAAACTTATCAAGAAATTATTGATACATACGGTCCAAAGATTTCCAAGGATGGAAAATACGCCTATGCATTACAATCAGCTAGAGGTGAAACTCAATCAGCTGACTCATTTATGCGTATGGTCTGGGCTGGCGGAGGTTCATTATTAGACTCTTCATTCAAGCCAAATCTTTCATCTGCTAAGTCAATTGCTGGATTACAATTACGCCAGGATTTGATGAAGTTCATGCCAGCAAGCACCGTTGCTGATGATCACTCTGAAGTTGTAAATGCATTTGCTGCCGGAAAAGTAGCAATGATTACTGAGTGGAGTGCGTTTAACGCAACAATTACTGATCCAGCTACCTCTAAGGTAACTCCAGAATGTCTTGGATATGGATTAGAGCCTTCTGGTCCAGTAGGTAAGCCAATGCCAGCACTAGGTGGATTCTCACTAGGAGTTAGCACAAAGACAACTGCAAAGAAGCAAGCTGCTACTTGGCTCTTCATTCAATGGGTAACTTCAGAGGCTAATGCCAAGACTTACGTCAAGAATGGCGGAGTTTCTGGTCGTAAAGCTGTTTACAAAGATGCTGAAGTTGCTAAGTCAGGACTATTCGGACCAATGGTTCAAACTTGGGAGAAATACGGAAACGCAGTGTTCCGTCCTCGCTTCCCAGAGTGGCCAGCAATGTCTGAGGAAATTGCCGCAGTAGGTACTGATATCCAATCAGGTAAGACTTCTGTAAAAGATGGAGCTGCAAAGCTTGATGCATCATTACTGAAGATCCTTACAGACGGTGGCTATTACTCTGGCAAGAAGCCAAAGCTTCAATAGTAATAGACACAAAGGTTTGATTAGGTGATTACACAGGGGGATCAAGATTCTCCTGTAAACCTAATCAAAAAAGCTATACAGGAAGTAGAGGGTGTATTTACACCCTCTACTTTCTTGAATTTAAATCAGTTGTGTGAATCCCTTGCCACGGCAAAAAATATAATTTGTTACGGGGTAGGGCGCGAGGGCTTAATGATGAAATCATTAACAATGCGATTAACACATTTAGGGCTTAATGCATATTTTGTAGGGGACATGAATGTTCCACCTGCAACAAAAGAGGATCTACTACTTGTAAGTGCAGGACCAGGCTTTTTTTCAACTGTCGACGCGTTAGTTGGTGTTGCTACCAAGACAGATTGCAAAGCCATAGTATTTACAGCAAGGCCGGATAGGCTCAATGAGCATACCTACCATCAAGTTGTCCATATCCCTGCACAAACCATGGCTGATGACTTGAAAAATCCAAATGGTGTTTTGCCAATGGGTAGTCTTTATGAAGCAGCTCTGTTTCTTTTTTTCGAAATAGTTATAATCACACTACGTGAAGTACTCCAAGAAAGTGCCGAGTCCATGAGGGCAAGACACACCAACTTAGAATAGGCAATATTAAAATGAAGTTGAAAAAAGCTAAGCAGCCTAAGTTGCCTACTGCTGCACGTTTATTACTTTATCCGTCGGTTATTACTCTATTTATTATTGGAATTTTTCCATTACTTTTCGCAGTTTGGGTGAGCACTCGTCAATATCAACTTTCGAAGGCCTATGAGCCAAAAACTTTTTTAGGACTTGATAATTACGTAACTGTCTTAACCAGCCCTGAATTTTGGGTAGCTTTGAAAATTACATTTACATTTTTGATTATTGCTTTACCCCTGC
Source organism: Betaproteobacteria bacterium (assembly GCA_013205155.1). Classification (GTDB taxonomy): domain Bacteria; phylum Pseudomonadota; class Gammaproteobacteria; order Burkholderiales; family Burkholderiaceae; genus Polynucleobacter. The sequence continues at coordinate 4,770 of JABMMT010000169.1, forward strand.
AATTAATTATGGGAACTTTAATTGCAGTATATATATACAACCTAAAATCGCCTTCGCTTTCATCCTTGCTAAGGGTAGTTCTAGTTCTACCGATTGCAGTTACTCCTACAATTACCGGGCTATTAGGTAGGCTAATTTTTAATAGTGAGTTCGGAATTATTAATTATGTTCTTTCATTTATTGGAATTGAACCGGTCCAATGGCTGGCGGATCAGAGAGCAGCATTTATTGCCATAATCATTTTAGATACGTGGCAGTGGACACCGTTTGCTGCGCTGGTATTAATTGCTAGTTTGATGGTTATTCCTGCTCAAGTTCTTGAAGCTGGCAAATTAGATGCTGGCACAGGATTTAATCTATTTAGATATATGCAATTACCATTTTTGCTACCTGGGTTTACTGCTTTATTAATTTTAAGAACTGCTGACATTCTAAAAATGTATGACACTGTTTATGCATTCTCAAAGGGAGGTCCTGGAGTTGCAACTGAATTAGTTAGTTTGTACATAAATAGAATTGGTTTTGGAAAAACCTTTGATATCGGCTTAGGATCTGCACAAGCAATTTTGCTTTTGTTTATTTGTATTGGACTTTCTCGCGCATATATTAAGATCTTCTATAGAGAGATCCAGGTATAGTCATGAAAATAAATCTAAGAAGTTCTCGCAAGAGGTCAAAGCTAAAAGTTTGGGAGATAGTTGTTGGTGGCGGTATTGCTACCACTATTGTGTTCCCTATTTATTGGATGATAATTACGGGTTTACGCCCCCAAACGGAAACTTTTTCTTCAACACCTAAATTAATACCAACAATAACCCTTGACCATTACAAAGAAGTTCTTGAAGAAGGTACCGTGTTACAAGGTCTTTGGAACTCAATAGTTGTTGCCACCTCATCGACATTACTCGCTTTGATTCTTGGAGTTCCTGCTGCGTATGTGCTTGCCAGATGGGAATTTAAACGTAAATCTGATTTATGGTTTTGGATTATTTCTAACCGTTTTATATCTCCAATTGTAGTAGTTTTACCATTTTTCCTTATTGCAATTAACTTACAACTAGTTGATACATATTGGGTAATGATCATTATTTATCAAACTTTCGCAATTCCTTTTGTTGTCTGGCTATCGATTGATCAATTCAGAGCAATCCCAAAAGAGATAGATGAAGCTGCTGCGGTAGATGGTGCATCAATAATAAAAACTTTTCTTAAAATAGACCTTCCTTTAGTTTTCCCTAGTCTTTCAGTTAGCGCAGTTCTTATTTTTGTAAGTTGTTGGAATGAATTGTTATTTGCTCAAATCTTAACTAGATCTGATGCTATTACTGGACCTGTTGTTGCGCTGGGTTACATGTCTGGCTATGACATACGCTGGGGTCCAATGATGGCTACTTCCACATTAGTTGTGCTTCCAATTATTTTATTCACTGCTGCACTGTCGCGTAATCTAGTGCGAGGGCTTGCAATGGGGGCAATAAAGTAAGAGGTCTGGTAAATTTAATAAGATAAATAACTGTTTATTACTAATTACTAATTAAAGGGGATATTTTAACCACCGCTAGCTATTTGGGCATTATGGAGTACAAATGTTATTAGGCTCACTAGAAAATCAAATAAAGGTTAACCTTTCTCTCAGTAAGAAATGGTACTTTTACATTCATGAAAATTAGCAAAAAAGCTGCCGCAATA
>JABMMT010000170.1 GCA_013205155.1 Betaproteobacteria bacterium
CGTGGGTGATTTTGACGTAGACCTCAGCATTGAGTTCTTCCGTGGTTTCGTAAATCATGCAGGCGTGACTTTGCATATCGACAATTTGCGCGGTATTAACGCGCACCATCAGATTGAAACCGTGTTCAAGGCATTTGGCCGAGCTTTGCGTATGGCTCTTGCTATTGATCCACGAGCAACTGGTGTTGTTCCATCAACAAAAGGCAGTCTCTAATCTAGATACTCCTTAGTTGCCCAGTAGATAACAGCAGACAATAGGCTAACTTTGGCGCAAACCATTGCGATCGTCGATTACGGAATGGGCAACCTACGTTCTGTTTATCAGGCCTTTCATCATGTAGCTCCTGATGACAATGTCCTGATAGCACATACGCCTGAAGAAATTCGATCAGCAACTCGCGTGGTCCTGCCTGGACAAGGCGCTATGCCCGATTGCATGAAACATCTCAAAGAGTCTGGCTTATTAGAAGCCTTATTAGAGGCATCTAAAAGCAAGCCATTGCTGGGCGTTTGCGTTGGCGAACAAATGCTTTTTGATAAAAGTGCTGAAGTACGCCCCAACCAAGGGCATTGGACTGCATGTTTGGGACTCATTCCGGGTGATGTGAGTCGCTTTGACCTAGCGGGTCAAAAACAAGCCGATGGCTCAGCCTATAAGGTTCCTCATATGGGCTGGAACCAGGTTCGCCAGGATTGTCAGCACCCGCTTTGGGCCGGCATTCCAGACTTCAGCAGCTTTTACTTTGTCCATAGCTACTATGTTGTGCCGCAGCGCAAAGAAAATTCTGCCGGTTCTACAGAATATGGGAATTGGTTTACATCTGCAGTCGCACGCGATAATATTTTTGCTACACAATTTCATCCAGAAAAAAGTGCAGAATACGGATTAAAGCTTTATCAAAATTTTGTTTCTTGGCAACCTTAATCATTTTCTAACATCTCACTATGCTGCTCATCCCTGCAATTGATCTTAAAGACGGCCACTGCGTTCGACTAGAACAAGGTGATATGGACAAAGCCACGGTATTTTCTGAAGACCCAGCTGCTATGGCGGCGCATTGGATTAGTAAAGGGGCGCGCCGTTTGCACCTAGTTGATCTTAATGGCGCCTTTGCAGGTAAGCTCAAAAATGAGTCCGCCATCAAATCAATACTAAGAGTAGTGGGTAATGAAATCCCTGTGCAACTTGGTGGTGGTATTCGCGATTTAGAAACGATTGAACGTTTATTGGATGACGGTATCAGCACCGTCATCATTGGTACCGCTGCAGTAAAAAATCCGGGTTTTGTTCAGGATGCCTGTACTGCTTTCCCAGGCCATGTGATGGTTGGCTTGGATGCTCGTGATGGTAAGGTCGCAACGGATGGTTGGAGCAAGATTACTGGACATGAAGTGATCGACCTAGCTAAAAAGTTTGAAGACTGGGGCGTGGAGGCCATTATTTACACCGACATTGGGCGAGACGGCATGCTTAAGGGTGTCAATATTGAGGCCACCCTGAAGTTGGCTCAAGCAATTCGTATTCCAGTGATTGCTAGCGGGGGACTCTCAAATAATCAAGACATCGAAGCGCTGTGCAAGGCGGAAGAAGAGGGTGTAATGGGCGTTATTGCAGGCCGCTCAATTTATTCTGGCGATCTAGATTTTGCTGTTGCTCAAAAATATGCTGATGAGTTAACTCTCAAATACGCAAAGAAAATTCTTTAGTGCTAAGCAAAAGAATTATTCCTTGCCTTGATGTCACTGCAGGGCGTGTGGTCAAGGGCGTCAACTTTGTTGGCCTTCGAGATGCTGGCGACCCTGTTGAAATTGCCAAGCGTTATGACATACAAGGTGCGGACGAACTCACCTTTTTAGATATCACAGCTACTTCTGATGGGCGAGATTTAATTTTGCACATCATTGAAGATGTGGCTTCTCAAGTATTTATCCCACTGACTGTAGGCGGCGGTGTTCGCACAGTAGCTGATGTGCGTCGTTTGCTTAATGCAGGTGCAGATAAAGTGAGTATGAATTCTTCTGCAGTAGCAAGCCCCGATTTAGTGACAAATGCAGCAGCTTATTATGGATCACAATGTATTGTGGTGGCGATTGATGCAAAACAAACTGATGCTGGTCATTGGGAAGTATTTACTCATGGTGGGCGCACTGCCACCGGTAGAGATGTCGTGGAATGGGCTAAAGAGGTTACTCAGCGTGGTGCTGGTGAGATTTTATTAACCAGCATGAATCGGGATGGCAGCAAAGATGGTTTTGATTTGGCTTTGACTGCGGCCGTGAGTGATGCTGTCAGCATTCCTGTAATTGCCTCAGGCGGTGTTGGAAATTTACAGCATTTAGTCGATGGCATTACTAAAGGGCATGCTGATGCAGTTTTAGCAGCTAGCATCTTTCATTATGGTGAATACACGGTTCAAGAGGCAAAAGAATATATGGCTGCCCAAGGAATTCCAGTTCGCATTTAAGATTCGCTGTACAGTTGATCTATGAGCACCTTTACTCCTATTGAAACACTGCAGCTAGGACCATGGCTAGATGCCATTGCTTGGAATGAGCAGGGTCTGGTGCCTGTCATCGCTCAAGAAGTGGGAAGCAAAGATATTTTGATGATGGCTTGGATGAATCGCGATGCCTTGCTAGAAACGATACGTTTGGGTGAAGCAGTGTATTGGACTCGCTCAAGACAAAAACTGTGGCACAAGGGCGAAGAGTCCGGGCACACTCAAAAAGTCAAAGAAATTCGTTTAGATTGTGACGGCGATACCCTATTACTGATGGTGGAGCAAAAAGATGGCATTGCTTGTCACACTGGAGAACATAGCTGTTTCTTCATGCAGTGGGATAGCAAGCAAGCTAATTGGGTCAGAATATCTAAGGACTGACTTCATCCCTAGATATATATGGTATATACTTTGATATATACTAAAAGGTGCTCATCATGGCTCAAACAGCAAAAATTTTTATGAATGGTCGTAGTCAGGCAGTGCGCTTGCCTGCCGAATTTCGCTTTGAGGGAAGGGAAGTGTTTATTAGGCGTGACC
>JABMMT010000171.1 GCA_013205155.1 Betaproteobacteria bacterium
CCCTACCCTAGATGAGTTAATTGGCGTGGATGATGCTGATGAGTTTGCAGCAGTAGACAAGTTGTTGGCCATCACCCAAAGCAATCCAAATGATCAGGTGTTTACTCTACATGCTGAACTAGAAGGCCAAAAGCTATTACCTGCCTTTGAAAAACTCATCATGGGCTGGCTTCAACAGGGCCACGACCTAGTAACCATGGGCAAACTCCATCAATCTTGGGAAGCGACCAAGCAACTCGATAAAATAGCTGTGTTACCACTAACTTGGGGTGAAATGCCTAATCGAAGTGGTGACCTGATTATTCAGAACAACGTAAACCAATAGACATAATAACTAACGAAGGATCATCATGACAGCCGCTATCGGTCAACCTATTCCCTCCTGCGCTGTAGCAGCAACTTCTGGGCTGACTTTTACCCCAGCTTCTGCTCAAGGAAAAAAACTGGTGATCTATTTTTACCCAAAAGATATGACTCCAGGCTGCACTGCAGAATCAGGTGAATTTAGAGACAATATTGACGCCTTTAGTAAAGCCAATACATTAGTCGTAGGGGTTTCTCGCGACAGCTTAAAGTCACATGACAACTTCCGCAGCAAATTACAGCTACCCTTCGAATTGATTGCCGATACCGAAGAAAAGCTCTGCCAATTATTTGGTGTTATGAAAATGAAGAATATGTATGGCAAGCAAGTCCGCGGGGTTGAGCGAAGCACCTTCCTCTTTGACTCCTCAGGCAAGCTTGTAAAAGAGTGGCGTGGCCTAAAGGTTCCAGGACATGTGACAGAGGTATTACAAGCAGCCCAAACTATAAAATAATTTTTATAATAATTTCCCTGCTAGCTCTTGCAAAGTGAAAAAAATGGGGTAAAGTAAATCCATATGCACCGTAAGCGACGGGAAAGTCTGACGATCCATTTGAATCAGGAACCTGAATATTTCAGAACAGGTTTGGAGACTAACCCCCGCCATTTTTTAGACTTCGCTGTAACCCGTTTCATAATAAACCGTCAAAGCACTCCGCTTGGCGGTTTTTTCTTTTAGGAGAGTCTGTATGCCATTGCCCCCCATTCCAACTCAAATTGCTGGTCAAGTGAAACTTAACCGAAAAGAGACTCCAGACTTAAAGAAACGTCCTGTACCAGCAAAACCAGTAGTAATGGAAACTTCTGATTGGGCCAATGATGCTGAAGAAGACTTATCAGCAGCTGAGCTTGCTCTGGAAAAAATTCAGAGTAATCACCGATCAATAGATAGCGATAAACAAGAATCTATTCCAGCAAAACCAAAACGGGTTGTACGAACAGGCCCGCCAAGCTTATTTGTCTTAGATACCAATGTGTTAATGCACGATCCAAGTTCGCTATTCCGTTTCTCAGAGCATGATTTGTATTTACCAATGACTACGCTTGAAGAGCTAGACAATCATAAAAAAGGAATGACAGAAGTTGCGCGCAATGCCAGAACCGTCAGTCGTTCTTTAGATCAGCTAATTGGCGGAACCAGTGGCACTTTAGATGAGGGTATCCCCCTCAATAAGCTTGGCAACCAAGATGTATCGGGTCGCCTCTTCTTCCAAACCAAACTGTCGACGCAAGCTCTCCCTGAAGGCCTGCCAGAAGGTAAGGGTGACAACCTGATTCTGGCGGTAGTCAGCGAACTACAAAAAACTCGCCAGGGTCAAGAGGTAGTGTTGGTATCTAAAGATATCAACATGCGAATCAAAGCACGAGCGCTAGGTTTGCCAGCTGAAGATTACTTTAATGACCAAGTACTAGAAGATCGTGACTTAATGTACTCAGGGGTTATGAGCTTACCTACAGACTTCTGGCCTAAACATGGTAAAGATATGGAAAGCTGGGCAGATTCTAAATCAGGCACTATGTTTTACCGTGTGACTGGCCCTTCAGTACGTAGCATGTTGGTCAATCAATTTGTATATCAAGAAAATCCAGATGGTTCAACACCGTTTTATGCCCAGGTACGAGAAATCAATGGCAAAACTGCGCTGCTGCAAACCCTCAGAGACTTCTCTCACCAGAAAAATAATGTTTGGAGTGTGACTGCTCGTAATCGTGAGCAAAACTTTGCCATGAACCTGCTCATGAATCCTGATATCGATTTTGTGACCCTCTTAGGTCAAGCGGGTACTGGTAAAACTTTACTAGCCTTAGCTGCTGGCCTCGAGCAAGTATTGGATAGTAAACGCTATAACGAGATCATTATTACTCGTGCAACTGTCCCGGTAGGCGAGGATATTGGCTTCCTACCAGGTACCGAAGAAGAAAAAATGCAACCTTGGATGGGTGCATTTGATGACAACCTTGAAGTTCTTCAACGCAATGATGACAGTGCCGGCGAATGGGGTCGGGCCGCTACCCAAGAACTGATCCGCTCACGTATCAAAGTCAAAAGTATGAATTTCATGCGCGGCAGAACTTTTGTAAGTAAGTTTCTCATCATCGATGAGGCCCAAAACTTAACACCAAAGCAAATGAAAACCTTGGTTACCCGTGCAGGTCCAGGAACCAAGATTATTTGTTTAGGTAACATCGCGCAAATTGATACCCCTTACCTCACTGAGGGCTCATCTGGTCTGACTTATGTAGTTGATCGTTTTAAAGGTTGGCGTCATAGTGGGCATGTCACTCTGGCACGTGGCGAACGTTCACGTCTTGCGGATCATGCTGCTGAGGCCCTTTAATCAATCTCGCTCATGCCGCACTCTCATTGGGTGCGGCATTTTTATTTGCGCCTTACTGATTCTCAATGGCTGTAGTACTTTTAGCGGCAGATTAGCCAGCTTCAAAGTGTCTCAATTTAAACAAGATACAAGTGTTGGCACTGAAGATATTTCGATTGCAGCGGTTGGCCTAGTTGGAGTGCCCTATCGATATGGAGGCAATAATCCCAAAGCTGGGTTTGACTGTAGCGGTCTGATTGGCTATGTGTATCTCAAATCAGCCGATATCAAACTACCCCGTACCATTCAAGAGATGAGTACTAGAGGTCAAAGTATTGATGATCAAGCGCCTGCACCAGGAGATCTGGTGTTCTTCAATACTACAGGTGGTAAGTACTCTCATGCAGGGATTTATGTTGGCAAAGGCCGATTTGTTCACGCACCAAGCTCTGGTGGCACAGTGAGACTAGAGCAAATTGAAAGTCCTTATTGGGCTTCAAGATTTACTGAAGCCCGAAGATTAGTAGCGAGCTCTCAATAAATTTTAGAAAGGCTCGTATCCACCTGAAGAGTAGCCAATCTGGCCCATCGCTAAATTATCAAACTTAGTATACGGACCTTGCCAGCTTAGGCGCACAGTACCAATTGGTCCATTACGCTGTTTGCCAATGATGATCTCTGCCATGCCTTTATCAGTAGTCGTATCGGGGTGATATACCTCATCACGATAGATAAACATAATTAAGTCAGCATCCTGCTCGATCGCACCTGACTCGCGTAAATCTGACATGATTGGGCGCTTATTAGGGCGCTGCTCAAGACCACGGTTTAACTGTGACAAAGCTACGACAGGGCACTGTAATTCTTTAGCGAGTGATTTGAGTGAGCGTGAAATCTCAGAAATCTCAGTCGCACGGTTCTCAGAGCCGGAGCCGCTCATCAACTGCAAATAGTCAACAACCACTAAACCAAGAGTGCCACCAAAGTTTCTGGCAATACGTCGTGCTCGTGCGCGTAACTCTAAGCTTGATAAAGAACCAGATTCATCAATCAAAATTTGGGTATTACTTAAACGCGCAATGGCATCAGTAACACGTGGCCACTCATCATCTTGTAACTTACCAGTGCGCATACGACTTTGATCAACACGCCCTACTGATCCCAGTAAGCGAGAGGCTAATTGCTCACCCGACATTTCCATGGAGAAAATAACGACTGGTAAACCTTCAGCTAAGGCTACGTTTTCTGCAATATTGAGTGCGAACGCAGTGTTATGGGTTACTACATAGTCATTTGTTATGTAAGTTCTATCTGGGTGGCTTACTGAAATACATTGCGCTTCCTCAACCCTAGATAATTCAATACTTTTAAATGAAATTCTACGTTGACGATCCCATCTTGCTCTGAGTCTTTCTTTCTTCTCAGGCAAAGTGAATGCTTGAAAACCAGGGCCAAAGCTCATATTGAGAATATAAGCTAAGCGACCCAGTTTCTTTTCGCCCTGATAGGTATAACTAGTCTGTTTGTGCGCGATTGAGCAAAAACCGCCCAATGATCTCGCAAGAGATGCAACATCTTCTGATAATTGTTTGCTTACTGTACAAAAACGAATAGAACCCCACTTCTCAATCCAGCCATCGGTATCCATCAGACCCTGAAACAGCGCGAGACGGGAGTTCTTATTTGCTTCAAGATAAGTGGCGGGAATGTATTTATCAAAACTTCTACATCCTAGAACACCTAAATCTTGCAAGGCAGAGCGGAAATAATTTGTTGGTACGGACTGACGTTGGCCATTAGCAGCGATTCTAGCTTTGGAGACCAATCTCCAGTCATATGCGTTGGAATGAACCAACTCCATCTCATAGCCAGCTAAGGCATTCATACGATCAATAAGCTCGGGAGATTTAGTGGAGAACGAAACGCTCCCATGAGACAGGGCTAAAGTGCCATCACCAAGCAATGCACCCAAAACCCATGGGTTAATTGGCAATATATTTGAATGACCAAAATCACCTGAAACGGGATCTATCCAAAGACGGTTCTTGTAGCGAACACAAGAGAGCATTTCCATTAAACGCACAGTATTAATGACTTTGGGTGCATCCCAATCACGATACATGACGCACCATAGATGCTCATCGCAGCACTCAGCTTCACGACCATCAGAGAAAGTCACTTTGTATATTTGCTTACTACCTTGCGGATAAATGCCAGTCACCATAGAGTCCTGACCATCGACAGAGGCAAGTCGATCACCAAAATGCAAATCGCCCATCAACTTCCAACCATCAACCGTTTTTACTTTGGCATCTAGTGGCTGCGCCTTACC
>JABMMT010000172.1 GCA_013205155.1 Betaproteobacteria bacterium
ATGATGCGCAGCGTCAAGCAACCAAAGATGCAGCGAAGTTAGCTGGTATAGAAGTGCTCCGTTTGCTCAATGAACCGACCGCAGCTGCAATTGCCTATGGTTTAGATAACGCTTCCGAAGGTATTTATGCTGTCTATGATTTAGGCGGAGGCACCTTCGATATTTCTATATTACGCATGAGTAGGGGTGTATTTGAAGTTCTCTCTACCGGTGGAGATTCTGCTTTGGGCGGCGATGATTTTGATCATCGACTCTATTGCTGGGTGATAGAGCAAGCCAAGCTACCGCCATTATCCATTCATGATCACCGTACTTTATTGCAAGGATGTCAACATGCCAAGGAGTTGCTTAGTCACAATCCATTAGCGCATGTACATGAGACTTTGTCTGACGGTACTGAAGTGAATGTTGGCATTAGTCAAACTCAGTTTTTTGAGCTAACCAAAAATTTAGTGACCAAGACTTTAGTGGCCTGTAAAAAAGCATTACGTGATGCTGGCCTGAAATCAGAAGATATACAAGGCGTTGTGATGGTGGGTGGTTCAACTCGTATGCCGAATGTACAGCGTGCAGTTGGTGAATTATTTGGTACCCAACCTTTAAATAATTTAAATCCCGATCAGGTTGTAGCACTTGGTGCCGCTATGCAAGCAGACTTACTAGCAGGCAATCAAAGTAAAGATGATGAGTGGTTGCTGTTAGATGTAATTCCACTTTCTCTAGGCATTGAAACCATGGGCGGCTTGGTTGAGAAAATTATCCCTAGAAATACCCCCATCCCTGTTGCAAGGGCGCAAGACTTTACAACTTTCAAAGATGGTCAGACTGCGCTAGCAGTTCAGGTAGTGCAGGGTGAGCGTGAGCTGGCTCAAGATTGCCGCTCCTTGGGCAAGTTTGAATTGCGCGGCATTCCTGCAATGGCTGCCGGTGCGGCACGTATTCGAGTGACCTTTCAGGTAGATGCTGATGGCCTACTTTCTGTGAGTGCAGTGGAGCAGGTCTCTGGCGTACAAGCATCGATAGATATCAAACCATCATACGGCTTGACTGATGCAGAAATTACTAGGATGCTGCAAGACGGCTTCTCTTCAGCAAAAGAAGACCTCTTGTCTCGTTCTTTGCGTGAAGAGCAGGTGAATGCTCAGAGATTACTGGATGCTGTTCAAACAGCGCTCGATAGTGATAGATTTTTACTTTCAAAGGAAGAGCAATCTTCAATTGATCGAGAAATGATTGTTTTACAAAAGATCTTAAATGACGAAACGGATAGCGCTGTATTGCGCAAGGCTGTTGATCATGCTGCTAAGGCCACAGATGATTTTGCGCAAATGCGTATGAATGCCAGTATTCAAAAGGCATTATCTGGCAAGAATGTTGCTGAAATCTAATAATAAAAAACGAATAAAGAATTAGAAAAGACCATGACTCAAATTGTTGTTTTACCTCATAGTGAATATTGTCCTGAGGGCGCTGTTGTTGAGGTTGCACCTGGCACGTCGATTTGTGAGGCTTTATTAGAAAATGATATTCCAATTGAGCATGCCTGCGATATGGTGTGTGCTTGTACCACTTGCCACGTCATCATTAAAGAGGGTCTTCAGAGCTTAAATCCCCCGGATGAAAATGAAGAGGACATGCTAGACCGTGCCTGGGGTCTTAATTCTCAATCCCGCTTATCTTGTCAGGCGATCGTTGCCCGCGAAGATCTGGTCATTGAGATACCAAGGTACTCTATTAACCATGCTAAAGAAAATCACTAGCCAAAAGCCTTTAATGTTTTGGCGCTATAGTAGTTGATTCTCGAATAACTAAATTGACGTTGGCTTTGATCTTCTTGGGTAAGTTATCTACCCCATTAATTTGTGAAACTAAGTGATTGGCTGCCTGAGCCCACATGCCAATAGCATCAATATGAATCGTTGTCAGACTTGGTAGTAGATGTCTTGATATCTCTAGATCGTCAAATCCAACAATCGAAAGCTCCTTGGGAACTTTAATGCCTTGTCTTTGAGCTTCTAAGAGTGCTCCCATGGCTAGAACGTCATTGCCACAAATAATGGCTGTCATTTTTGGATTATTGAGGAGTAACTTTTTTAATCCTAGTCTTGCCTCTTGTAGCTCATAGACGCACTCAACAATCACTTCCGGTTTAAGACGTATATTTTTCTCTGCCAGTAATTTTAAGGCGCCATTAACACGGTCTGTTGCTCGATCGTTATGCTGCGTGATACCCGTTAGAATCCCGAATTGTTTATGGCCCTGCTCTAATAAATGCCGTACGCCAAGTTTGATGGCTTCGCGATTATCAAAGCCTGATGCATAGCCATGAAGGGGGGCAGTCAATGATCCGACATGAATGTAAGGAATCCCACGGGTCTTTAAGAGCTTTAATGCCTCTCTTTGCTGGCTAGTTCCAAATAGCGCAATACCCTCAACCCCTCTGACTAATAAGTTAGTAATTTGGGTAGCTTCAATACTGGGATCATAGTTACTACTCGCCACTAGTAGTTGATGTCCGGATTGATTTAGCTGTCTTTGAAATTCAGCAAGACCTTGGGCAAAAATGGCGTTATCTAGAGTTGGGACAATAACGCCGATGGTTCCTGAGCGTTTGAGCATTAAAGAGCGTGCGCCAGCATTTGGAATATAACCAAGCTTCTTGATCACGCTATTAATCTTCTCCTTAAGAACAGTACTGACTGTTTCGGGTCGATTGAGGGCTCGTGACACGGTTGCCGTAGAGACTTTTGCTGCAGATGCAACATGATCAATAGTGATTGATCCAGTTTGTTTTTTCATCAGGGCCTAAGGGAAAGTCCTAGTCTAATTTAATGGGTTGAAGTAATTTTGGTGACAAATTATGGTTAGAATGAAAGCGCTTACATTTTTGTTCATTCTATAAGGAATTAGAAATTTTTAGCAAGCTTTTATCCTTCTTTTTGTATTGTGCGATATTGCTTCTAGCTTGGTTTGGGCTAACTGAATGGTCGGGCACCATCTCGAGCGCGAGATTTCCTTCGCCTACTGAAGCCTGGAACTCTTTCAAGATTATTGCGTTGCAGGGGTACGGCAACGGTAAGCTGTATCAGCATATTCTTCAAAGTCTTGTATTGGTTACTTCAGGATTTTTAGTCTCCTCCTCCTTAGGTATTTTGCTGGGTATTTTGATGGGAGCAAACAAAAAAATAGAGGCCTTTGTCAATCCTATCTTCTTAACCTTAAGGCCCATACCGCCATTAGCTTGGATACCATTAGCCATTGTTTGGTTGGGCTTAGGAAATTCTGCAAAGATAATGGTGATTTATGTTGCTGCCTTTGTACCTGCAGTGATTAATAGCTTTACAGGAGTGAGATCAATTGAAGTCCCACAACGTGAAGCAGCAGCAATGCTGGGGATTAGTCGCTTTGCTTATTATCGCGAAGTACTGATACCAGGAGCTTTGCCACTAATCTTTACGGGCTTGCGGCTCTCGCTCCAAGCTTCTTGGACGACACTAGTTGCAGCTGAGTTGGTTGGGGCTACCTTAGGCTTAGGATCGATCCTCAATCAAGCTGCGCAAGATATTAATCCCGCCATGATTTTGGTAGGCATGATTAGTGTTGCTCTTTCCGGTTGGCTGATGACACAAATATTAGCCAAAGCTGAGCAGTACGCAATGCCTTGGAGAGCATGATGGCTCATCGTGAACGCTTAAACCAAGGGGAGTTTTTATTCTGGACTGGCCTAGGTATAGCAAGTTTTATTGGGTTCTGGTACTTATCAGTTTTTTTGGGGATAGTGCCTAGACAGTTTTTACCTGCTCCACATGAGGTCCTCCTGAGATTCATTCGTTTGATCAATGAGCCTTTTTCTGGATATACCTTGTTAGTGCATATTGCTTCTAGCTTTCAACGTTTTTTATCTGGATTTCTTTTAGCGGTTGTTATTGGTATCCCCTTAGGTTTGTTAATGGCCTTATCTAAGTATGCTAATCAGATCATTACCCCATTTTTTGAAAGTATTCGCTTTGTTGCGCCAATTGCTTGGGTGCCATTTGCCGCACTCTGGTTTGGAACTGGAATCGGTGGTCCCGTACTCGTGATCTTTATGGGAGCATTTCCCCCAGTGTTAATTAATACGTATCGTGGTGGGATTCACGTTGATAAAAAATATCTTGAGGCTGCCAGAATGCTTGGTGCCGGCAAATTACGCTTGATGACTGAGGTCTTATTTCCGGCTGCAATTCCATCCATCATTGCAGGGTTGAGAATTTCTGCGGGACTTGGTTGGCAATCATTGGTAGGCGCTGAATTGATTGTGGCCTCGAGTGGTGTGGGCTACATGATGGTTAAGGGGCAAGCAAGTATTCAGACTGATATTGTGATGAGCGGCATGATTGCAATTGGTCTTATTGGACTATTAATTGATGTACTTTTAAGGCAGGCTGAAAAGTTTGCTGTTCACTATAAAGAAATTTGATTTATGGCAGATATTGTTTTCGATTCGGTACAGCGTAGCTTTAAGCAAGGCGGTAAAGAATTTTTAGCTGTGGGCGGAATCGACTTAACCGTTAAGGATAGGGAGTTTGTTGCGATTGTCGGTCCATCTGGTTGCGGTAAGACAACTTGTTTACGTATGGTAGCTGGTCTGGAGATGCCTAGCAAAGGACGTGTCTTAGTCGGCGGGAAAGAGGTTCAAGGGCCTGGGCCAGATCGGGCAGTGGTATTTCAGCAATTTGCCTTGTTTCCATGGAAAACAGTTCAGGAGAATATTGAGTTTGGCCTCAAATCAATGAGTATGAGCAC
>JABMMT010000173.1 GCA_013205155.1 Betaproteobacteria bacterium
CAACCTGCCTACCCTGTTAAACCAATTCGTTTAGTAGTACCCTTTCCTGCAGGTGGCCCTACTGACCAATTTGCACGCCAATATGCGCAAGCTTTATCGATTCAACTAGGAAAGCCTGTAGTGGTCGACAATAAAAGCGGTGCTAGTGGCGCAATTGGAAGTCTAGAGGTAAAAAATAGCGCCCCCGATGGATATACCTTGCTCTTTGGTACTGCCTCTACCCATGTTTTGTATAACCTGATTAATTCAAAGCCTCAGTACGATTCCATTAAGGACTTTACCCAAATTGCGGTAGTTGGCGATGCACCCATCGTATTTGCAGTAAGCCCAGGAACTAAGGGGGGCTTTAAAGAATTCATTGAATACGCACGCATCAATCCAGGTAAGTTGCAATACGGATCAGCCGGAGAGGGAACGTATTTGCATATTGTTGGTGAAAGATTGAAATATGAATTAGGTGGGCTAGACATTCAGCACATTCCATTTAGAGGAAGTGCTCAAGCAATACCTGCATTAATTGGTAATCAAGTCAATATGACGGTTGATACATTAGGTTCATTAATTAATCAACATCGGGCTGAAAAGTTAAGAATTGTTGCTATTGCTGCTTCTAAAAGATCACCTTTGATTCCTGATGTCCCAACGGTTAATGAGGTAACGGGCTTAAAAGATTTCCAGGCAGCTTTATGGAATATTGTGTCAGCACCTCAGGGCTTATCACCAGACATTACTAATACTTTAATTTTAGCGACAACTAAGACCTTAAAAAACCCTGAGCTATTAGATAAATTAAATTCAATATCGATTCAACCAATTAGTAATATCACTGGCGTTGCAGCAACTGCATTTATCGCTAAAGAACTCGTCAGTTTACGACCAGTGGTGCAATCGGCTGGACTTAAAAAAGAATAACTCTGACTACAGATTATTTTTCTAAAGTAATACCACCTTTTTTAATAATCGCAGTCCACTTCTTAATATCAGATGCCATCAAATTATTGAGATCTTCTGGTGGTCCAATTATCGGTTCTGCCCCAAGCTCTGAAAATTTCGTACGAACTGTGGGGTCAGCTAAGGCTTGATTAACATCCTTGTTAAGTTTATCCACAATATTTTTTGGGGTATTTTTGGGTGCGATGAGCGCAAACCAAGCGGCAGATTCATAGCCTTTTAGTCCTACTTCAGCAGCGGTAGGTACATCGGGAATAGTAGCTAAGCGTTTATTAGAGGCAACCGCTAGTGCTTTGACGCCCCCACTGCTAATCTGTCCAGCGACATTGGGAAACAACTGAAAACTGGTTGGCACGCGGCCTGCTACAAGATCAGTCACCATATTGGCGGTAACACGATAGGGCACATGTAGCATCTTGGCTCCAACGAGCTGTTCATAGTAGGCCCCAGCTAAGTGCTGAGAGCTACCGTTGCCAACAGAGCCATAGCCAACATCGGGATTTTTTCGTACATAGTCATTCAACTGAGCAAGACTATTGATGTTGAGAGTTGAGCTCACCACTATCACATTAGGCAAAAATGCAAACACAGAGATCCCTTGAATATCTTTTTCAGGGTCATAACCTAGTTCTGGATTTAAGATTTTATTAATTGCCAGGGGTCCTGAAGTACTAATTCCGATCGTATAGCCATCTGGCTCTGCTCGCACTAGCGCCGCAGTCCCGACATTACCGCCAGCTGCTGGGCGATTATCAAATACAAATCGGGCACCAGTATTGTTACTCACCTTCTCGAGTAACACGCGAGTCACAACATCACTTGCGCTGCCTGCAGAAAATGGCACGATCACTGTAATGGGTTTATTAGGATAATTTTGGGCAAAGCTGCTTGTGCTTAAGAGGCAGGTAATGAGGCTAAACAATATAGCCGTGATTGAGTTAATGTTGGACATCCTGAACCTTTCCTGTGATTGAGTTAAAGCGTTCTTGCATGACTTCTTCTAAGGACAGACTAGCTTTCGTATGCGCTCCACCGCCACGCAGACAATATTCTTGGGATTGATGAGGTGACTCTGGCCTCTTGCCGTTGGCATAGGCCTTAGCATCATCTAATAATATTTTTCTAAAGCGAACGATGCCAACATCAGTAGGGGATAGATTTTCTTTGGTGCGATCAACAATGTAACCCTGACTTTCTTGAGCCATTTGGTCTTGTTCGGCAATTCCTTGAATTCCAGTAAATGAAACTGTTTTTTGCTCCTCACGACTCATGAGGTATTGGTTGCTTCGATTGCGCAGGGGTACATAGCCTAGACCCATTTTTGCAAATTGCCCAAAACCACCTTGGATATACTTTTTACGCTCTTCATCAGGAATAGCAAGCTCTGGGTGCCATGCATAGACATACATCCAGCAATGATGATCATCAATAGGCGTCCAAGAGTAGCCATAGTATGTTTCATTGGGCATCGCTGAAGGCGTGATAGAGTGGGTTGGTAACATGTACTGGGTAAGGCGCCAATAATGATCTCCTGGATCGGCATTCCTAGCGCCACCAATCAGGAAGCCCACTGCATGTTCAATGATTTTAAAACGTGGGACTGGATCATTGCGCAACCAGCGGATACGTTGCTCATCGGCTGCAATATTGGTATTGTCATCTTTGACAAATGCTGGGGCGGGCATATGCAAAAAAGAAAAGTGCGCCGTATCGAGTGCCCCTTCCATTGAATGTACCCAATTGCACTCGATTAAACGTTTAGAGACGTAACGATGAGAAGGTGAAACTAGGCCAACTTCTAATTGAGGAACTTGTGCCGGCTGTAGTTCTGGTGGCCCCATATAAGCCCACACCATATCGGCAAATTCTTGGGTGGGATACGCCTTGATTTTGATTTTGCCGTGATAGGAAGCATCTTTAGGGATATTGGGCATATCTATACAGTTGCCATGAATGTCGTATTTCCAGCCATGGTAGATACAACGAATGCCGCACTCTTCATTTCTGCCAAAGAAAAGGTCTGCACCACGATGGGCACAAAACGGTTCGATCAAACCAGTTTTGCCATTCGTATCACGAAAGAGCAATAGATCTTCGCCCATTACTTTGACGCGAATTGGTGGGCAATCGGGTGTTTCTACTTCTTCAGATAGTGCAACCGGGTGCCAATGACAGCGTAAATAGTTACCCATTGGTGTATTGGGTTCACTCGTGACTAGAAATATATTATCTTGAGAAGAAAGCATGTACGCTCATCATTGGCCAGTTGTTTAAACACTCTTAATACAAAAGTGAGCTTAGCTTACTTTATATCCCAGAGTCATGCAAACGCTAATC
>JABMMT010000174.1 GCA_013205155.1 Betaproteobacteria bacterium
CAACTAGACGGCCTGAGGTCAATATGATTGGGAACTTCTCATAGAGCTTCTCTTTTAAGTTCTGTTCCTGAACCGTTTTGTACAGGGTGGGCAAGCGCCAAAAATTCTTCTTATCAGCCGATGTTGGGTACTTACGCATCATTGGCTCGTTAGTACTGTACAAAGCCTCACGGTGAATTGGAACTGGATCTGGGAAGTTCCAAACTACTGCACGTGCCTTGGCATTACCAAATGGATGGCAACCGTTCTTCATCACCACGCGCTGAATACCGCCGGACAAATCAGTCTTCCAGTTTTTACCTTCGGCAGCTTTTTGCTCATCCTCGGTCAACTGATTCCACCAGCCCAGTTTTTTCACGAGCACGTGATCAAACTCTGGATAGCCGGTCTTGATTGCAGAACCTTTAGAGTAAGAACCATCTTCAGCCAGCAGGGTTTTGCCATCTTTTTCAACACCGAAGTTAGCGCGGAAGTTACCACCACCCTGCATCACAGTCTTGCTAGTGTCATAGAGGTTTGGTGAACCTGGGTGCTTAATTGCGGCAGTGCCATAACAAGGCCAAGGCAAACCATAGTAGTCACCGGTTGTGTCATAGCCACTGACCGGGTCTACGCCACCTCTTGATTTAAGTGTCTTCGGATCAAAATTTCCTGCCATTCTCATGTGCGCTTTAATGCGCTCAGGAGTTTGACCGGTGTAACCAATCGTCCAAACGGATCGGTTGATTTCACGCAAGATATCTTCAATTAAGGGCTCATTCCATTGCTTGCCTGCAAACTTGGAACTTTGCATCTTGAAATTCTTGGAGAGTTCTTGACCAAAACCAAGACGATCAGCAAAAGCTTGCATGATCACATGATCAGGCACTGATTCAAACAATGGATCAATGACCTTCTCACGCCATTGTAGTGAGCGATTGGATGCAGTAGCTGTTCCGCAGGTTTCAAACTGAGTCGTCGCTGGTAAGAGGTAGACGTTGCGATTCTTATTAATGGAGCCACCCTCTGCAGGAGGCATTGCTGCCATGGCAGCAACTGCAGTTGGGTATGGATCGACCACGACTAGCAAATCTAATTTGTCCATTGCAGTCTTCATATCTAAGCCGCGAGTTTGGGAGTTAGCCGCATGCCCCCAAAAGAACAAACCCTTCACATTAGTTTGCTGATCGATCATGTCGTTCTTTTCCAGAACAGCATCAACCCAACGAGAAACCGTAGTACCAGATTTCTCCATCATGTCTGGTGCATAGCGGCCTTTAATCCAGTCGTAGTCAACACCCCATACTGCTGCAAAGTGTTTCCATGAACCAGCTGCCAAACCATAGTAGCCAGGTAAAGAATCTGGGTTAGGGCCAACGTCGGTTGCACCCTGCACGTTACAGTGACCACGGAAAATATTTGTTCCGCCACCAGACTTACCAACGTTACCTAATGCCAACTGCAAAATACAGGAGGCACGCACCATGGCATTACCAATCGTGTGCTGAGTTTGACCCATACACCACACAACAGTACTAGGACGATTTTTGGCGAGAGTCTCGGCAACTTTGTACACTTCTGCCTCAGGAACACCGCAAGCCTCTTCAACGTTCTTTGGATTCCACTTTTCCATTACTTCTTTACGGATGTCATCCATGCCGTAAACACGATCGTTGATGTACTTCTTATCTTCCCAGCCATTGCTAAAGATGTGATAAAGAACACCGAACAAGAATGGAATATCAGTACCCGAACGAATTCGGACAAACTGATCAGACTTGGCAGCTGTTCTAGTGTAGCGAGGATCAACTACGATAACTTTACAACCGTTTTCTTTTGCGTTGAGCAAGCTCAACATCGACACTGGATGAGCCTCTGCTGCATTGGAGCCGATGTACATGGCTGCCTTGGAGTTCATCATGTCGTTGTAACTGTTAGTCATGGCGCCATAACCCCAGGTGTTGGCAACGCCAGCAACGGTAGTTGAGTGGCAAATACGGGCCTGATGGTCAGTATTATTAGTTCCAAAGAAAGAAACCCACTTGCGCAACAAGTAGGCTTGTTCGTTACTATGCTTGGACGATCCAATAAAGAATAGAGAATCAGGGCTGTATTTAGTGCGGAGCTCTTTCATCTGCGCAGTAATTTCTGTTAAAGCCTGATCCCAAGAAATCTTCTGGTACTTACCATCAACCAATTTCATCGGATAACGGAGTCTAAATTCACCATGACCATGTTCACGCAGTGAAGCACCCTTGGCGCAGTAAGCACCCATATTGATCGGGGAATCAAATGCGGAGTCTTGACGAACCCAAACACCGTTCTCAACAGTCGCATCCGTTGCACAACCTACTGAGCAGTGTGAACAAATTGTTCTTTTAACCTCGATTTTGCCTTTGCCGTCCAACATTGCCCTATTTGGCTCAGCAACTGCTTTTTGGACAAAGTTTAATTGGCTAGCGGCAATTCCGGCACCTACACCAAGACCAGAGCGCTTTAAGAAGGCTCTACGATCCATTGTTGGCACAGCAGATTGTAATCCGCGTGAGAGGCTGCCAATGAGGCGTGATGCGGGCGTAGAACGGTTGTTTTGTGAAGTATTGGATTTACGAGTCAGACTCATATGTGGTCCCTGAGAAATATTTTATTTAATTATTTGAGATAGACTAAATGAACAGCTTCAATTACAGCATGGTGGTTTCGTAATACTTACGAATGTGTTCGGAAAGGTGATAACCCTTTTCTTTACCCTTCACAGTGCTACCTACTTCTTGGAGAACCGCTTTACCGATACTGGTTTGTGAGGCTACTGCCACAGCGCCAACAGCGGCACTAGCACCAATAAAAAACTTTCTGCGAGATGGCTTGTTTTCTTCAGCATCAACAGTAGTGGATTTAGTATTCATTGCGAACTCCTATTTAGAGCAAATTAATATAGATTTAGTGTAGTTGATAATTACATTTTTGACATATACCCCTCAAAAAAAACTATTGAGGGTAAACCTTAATACTTTTATTTGATGCAGTGCAATATCAGATCATGTCGAAACTTTGACTCTCAATATCCAAAAACTCTCGGGTGAGAGCAGCAACCGAGTGATATAAACGCATTTCTGGAACATCATCTATTGCAGCGCACAAATCTTCATACCAAGGACGAATATAGTCATTGAAAAAGGCCTTTTCATTTGTGAGATTAGAAACCTCCACGTCATCGCCCGCAATCAGATAGCGCATCACTTCGCAGACCGCAGAAATATGGTCTTCAGTTTCCGAAATCTCTTCGGCAGACTCTAGACCAAACGCATTTAGAGTGCGACGAATCTCTACCAACGGCCTCTCATTTAAGTAGCCAGCCATATAAAAAGAGCCGTTGAGAATGATCTTGGGCCTACCAACGCTGATGAAATTCAAATCAAACTCATCTTGCCAAACTTTGGCAGAATTAGTTTTGGCCAATTCAACCACGGTATGCCAAACCTTGCTCAACGGAGCATCCTCAGCCTGAACTTCCTGACCCTCCGGCATGGAGGCAGCTATTTGATCCAGCAACTCTTGATCGGGTGCTTGATGGAAGAGCCTGGCAATTAAGCCGTATAAATCAGCTCGCGCCAAGTCTTCTGGTAAGCCGATGTCCCCCACCTCAGTTGAGGATATTTCCTTAGTTGTTTCACTCATGATTCTTTATTCACCATATCAACAACACGGCAGTCACTGCACATTTTTAATCGATCCAAGGCAGCGCCAGCAAAAGCTCCGTGCGCGCCCAGTTTAATTAACATTAAATCTACCATTTTGGCAGTTCCGAACACCTTGCCACAACTGATGCAATGAAAAGGCTTAGTCTCATTCAGTTCCACTCTTTGCTTGCGCTGCTCAACTGTCTCTAAACGGGGAGCTAAAGTCAAGGCTTGCTCTGGGCAGGTTTTAACACAGATGCCACATTGAACGCACTGCTTTTCAATAAAAGAAAGCTTAGGCTCATCGAGATTGTCGAGTAGGGCTCCTTCAGGACAACTACCCACACATGACATGCATAGCGTGCATGCATCTCTGTTGATATTGAGACCACCCAAGAAGGATGACTTCGGTAAAGCAACGCCACCCTCTGGAATCGGTGTTCTGGCTTGCTTTTGTAAATGCTCCAATACAGTTTCAATCGTTTCGCGCTTTTGATTACCTAAACCAAAACTAGCAGGAGAGCAAATCGCAGATAAGGCGCCGCGTTGGCGAAGTTTACCCATCGCCAGCGAGGCTGACTGCAGATCGCCTGGAGACTCGAGCTGAATAAGTAAAAGTCTAGCCTCAAATCCGTAAGCAGCCAAAATCGTATTGCCTAAATCGACTTGAGTTTCCAAGGCATTGCGATAGATTGGATCTTCATCACCCGTTAGCAGCAAAACGACCTCGCCAAAGCCATAGCTAAGTGCGCCAAGCCATAAATCCAAACCTGTAGAGGCAATATGCTCAATTCCATACGGCAGTACAAAGGATGGCAATCCCTGAAATTGTTTGGGCCTTAAATGTGCTGAGCGTCCCAGAGAATCTAGTAGCTGAGTACCCATCTTTAGTGTATGTAGCAACAAGGCTGGTGCGTCCGCTTGCTTGGCTTTAGCACTTTCTGCAGTAAATACAGTAACCAGTGTTTTTATTTCTTTGCCCTGGTGCGGCACACTCGGATAGTTGTAGCGCATGGCACCAGAGGGGCAAACAGTAGAGCAAGCGCCGCAACCCATGCAAAGATTGGGGTTGACTTCAACCGTGCCTTGCCCATTTTTAAATAGTGAAGTAATCGCCGCGGTAGAACACACGTCGATGCAAGCACTACAACCCACCTTACCGTTGCGGCCGTGGGCACATACTTTTTCGTTGTAAGAAAAGTATTTTGGTTTTTCGAATTCACCAACCATGCCTAATAGCTGGCTAGCCACGAGAGCTTGCCCAAAAGGGTCTTGCCCAGGAGCAAAGTAGCCTTGAGG
>JABMMT010000175.1 GCA_013205155.1 Betaproteobacteria bacterium
CCTTTGCCGCCTTTTCCAATCACGATAGTGAGTTCTGCTTCGTAATCTATCGCAGTTGATATTGCAGTTGGGATAATGACGTTTGTATTGGGGCCAGTAACTGACTCTGGTGGTTTGGTAAAGAAAATGGCGTGACTCGGAATATCTTCACCTGCTTTAGCGCTACTATCAAATCCGCTATTGGAAAATTCTTTAGCATGTTCGTGATAGTTTTTACCAACGCAAAAGATATTTCTACGGGGTCTTGGTACGGGGGCAAGCAAACGGATCTCGTCAAATGCATGACTAGTAATTGGCTTTGGTAATTTGCCATGAAGATCAGCTCGCAAAATAGCCACAATGCCATCTTCGCTCACATCAACCCCTAGGTCGAATTCTTCGACCAGCTTACCGTCAGCTGAAATTGAGCCAACCCGTGTTTTACTCGGATCGCTATTTAAACAAAATGCTGCATATTTCATAATTACCATCTCCGTTGGGGGCTTGTATAGGAAAACCCCTGTTTATTGGGCTGAATCTTGTAGTAGGATAAGACTATAAATAATAACTAATTAACAAACGTGGGACAAAAAATGAATACTAGCCGTTTACTAGCTTTCTGTGCATTGTGTTTTCTGGTGTCTTCTGTGGGGGCTCAGGCTCCTGAGGCCTGGCCCACTAAACCTATCACGATGGTTGTGCCTTTCCCTCCGGGTGGCGTAGCAGATGCCGTGGGTAGGCCTGTTGCAGAGGCTTTATCTAGAATTCTAGGGCAGCCAGTAGTAGTTGAAAATAAACCGGGAGCTGGTGGTGGAATTGGAATGGCTTCAGTTGCCAAATCAAAACCAGATGGTTACACCATTCTCATGGCTTTATCGTCAATCTCTATTATTCCCGAGGCAGATAAGATTGTTGGGCGTGAACAATCTTTTCAGCTAAATCAGCTCAAACCGATTGCACGTTTTACTGCGGATCCAACGGTCTTAGTAGTGAGGGCAGATAGTCCATGGAAAGATTACAAATCTTTTATTGCAGCAATGCGGGCCAATCCAGGTAAATATAACTTTGGGTCTTCAGGTAATTACGGCACGATGCACGTCCCAATGGAAATGCTGAAATCTTCTGAGAAGTTTTATATGGTTCATATTCCTTATACAGGAGCAGGTCCTGCAATTGTGGGGTTATTAGGTGGTCAAGTTGATGCACTCGCTACAGGCCCATCCTCTATTGTTCAGCAAATTAAAGCAGGCAAGGTCCGAGCACTTGCGCATTGGGGTGATGGCAGGTTGGCGAGCATGCCAGAGGTGCCTAGTTTCAAAGAAATGGGCATTAAGATCGAATTTGCTCAATGGGCTGGCCTTTTTATTCCTAGCGCCACGTCTGACAGTATTACGAATAAATTACGTGATGCAGCAAAGCAGGCTGCGGTTGATGACCGTGTGCGTTCAGTCATCAATTCAGCAGGTAGTCCCATTCAGTATCTAGATGCCCCGGAGTTTAAAGTGTATTGGGATAAAGAGTCTTCCCAAATGGTTGATATCGTGAAGAAAATAGGTAAGGTTGAATAATGATTTGAGACTGATTTCTGATCGCTCTTGTTTGGAACAATAAAAAAAGCCACCTCAAGAGAAGGTGGCTTTTTAACATGATCAAATTCGATCAATCAGGAATATTCGCTTTACGAATGATCGGACCCCACTTATTGATCTCTGCATCAAGATGAGTTTTAAGACCATTCTCAGAAATCTTGTTTACAGATACGATATCAATGTTTGCATCCTCTAGACGTTTCTTAACATCAGGAGAGTTGAGGGATTTCTTAAGAGCTGCATTAAGTTTGTCTAGAATTGGCTTTGGAACTCCTTTTGGAGTGTACATACCATGCCAAACTTTCACTTCAAAACCTTTAAAGCCTTGTTCGTCTAGTGTAGGTACATTTGGAATAGCAGGCAAACGTTTTAAAGTAGTAGTGCCGTAAGCTTTAACGCCACCATCTTTAATATAAGGAATGGTCTGTGTCGTTTGATCACAGAGTAAATCTACTTGACCACCCAATAGATCTGTGAGGGCAGGACCAGTACCCTTGTAAGGAACATTGGTCAACCTGACACCTAGGCGGCTTTGGAACAATAGTCCGCAAAGCTGTGACACAGCACCAGGGCCAGCATTGGCCATAGTTACTTTAGAGCCATTTGCTTTGATATAGGCTTCTAGTTCTTTAAAATTGTTTGCTGGCAAACTTTTTTTACCTAAGAGCACCATTGGTACATCAGCCACTTGGCCGATATATTCAAAGCTGGTGAGTGGGTCATAGGGTAATTTGTCATAGAGTGCTTGTGCTGTTGCCATGCCCATGTGGTGCAGGTAGATGGTGTATCCATCAGGTGCTGCTCGAGCAACTTTAGTGGAAGCAATGGTGCCACCAGCACCGGGGACGTTCTCAACCACTACGGTTTGACCTAAAGCTTGGCCCATGGGCACTGAAATTAAGCGTGCAACAGAGTCAGTTGGCCCGCCAGCGGCGAAAGGCACGATTAAAGAAATCGATTTAGTTGGCCAAGCATTTTGTGCAACTGCAGATTGGCTAGCTAGAAGTGCACTAGCACTTGCCGCAGCAAGTATTCCAGCAAACAAGGATTTTTTGAATTTCATAGAAGTCTCCAATTTTTATGTGATTGAGATCTTACCATTTTTTATGGTGTTTTTGGAGCCCCTAGCCTTAGTGTTTACCAGCAAGCGCAAGGGTTCTTTGGGCCAAAAGAACCACCGGGCGGTCAATCATTCGGCCATCCAATTTAACTGCCCCTCCTTTGGAGGCTTTATCGGCCTCAATCACTCTTTTGGCCCATACCAGCTCTTCTTGAGAAGGCATAAAGGCTGCCTGAACAAGTGCCAC
>JABMMT010000176.1 GCA_013205155.1 Betaproteobacteria bacterium
AAAGGCAATAAAAAGGCTGCGGTTTTACCGCTACCGGTTTGGCTGCTGACCAATAAGTCACCACCCGCTAAAGCAGCAGGAATAACCTGTGATTGAACAGGTGTGGCTTGGGTAAAACCCAGTTCAGCAACGTTTTTAAGAAGTGGGGCCGCAAGGGCGAAAGACTGGAAGGTACTTCCAGCGTGCTTTGAGTCTTGTGACTCGTTTTTAGTTTCTTTAGAAAAAGTCATGCTATTACTCATCCCCTCAAAGGGATGTCTCCGTATGTTGCACCCATGGTTTTTAAAGGGTGCGATGGTCAAAGGCATCGACCATCAGACAGGCGGCAGCGCGTTTTTTTTAATTCTGTGTTTATGACTTCTAAACGATACGCTGAAATATAGCTGGGGGGCGATGAAACAAATTGCTTAAAAAAGCCTCCTATTATGACAGTTTGGGGAGGTGATTACAAGGGTTTTCCCCAGTTAATTACGATTACTTCAAAAAGCGCAATAAACGTTCAACTGTTTTTCCATATGGCGGACGTGCTAGCTTGCTACCTTTCCATAGGTTTAAACCTAAAAAGCCTCTTACTTGCAAAACCGATTTGCGATGACTAAAGAGATCAAATCCTACTTTGCCATGATAAGCACCCATGCCACTTGCACCAGTGCCGCCAAAAGGCAATGACTCTACTGTGATGTGTAATAAAGTTTCATTAATCGTGACTCCGCCAGATCTTGTTTCTTTCAAGACCTTTTGCATATTCTTTTTATCTTTACCAAACCAATAGAGTGCAAGAGGATGAGGTTTCTTGTTGATCAACTCAATTGCAGCTTGAGTATTAGCGATCGTCACAATTGGCAAAATAGGTCCAAAAATTTCTTCATGCAGGATACGGGCCTCTGCTGGGATGTCAATCAGTACCACTGGCTCAAACCTTCTGGTGCCAGTAGCAGGAGTCCTCAGTAAAGAAATTGCTTTTGCACCACGATCAAGGGCATCAGCTACCAAGTGCTGCCAATGTTGAAGTTGCGCGTCATCAATTGGTCCTGTCAATTCATCAGGGTTAGAAAATTGCTCTTGTGCTGCAACTTTGAGTTCTTGGATAAACGCATCTTGCTTGGATTGTTCAATGAGAACGTAATCTGGGGCTATGCAGGTTTGTCCGCTATTGAGCAATTTGCCATAAATGATGCTTGCAGCGGCATCTTTAAGACTGGCTGTAGAGTCTACTATTGCAGGGGATTTGCCTCCAAGCTCAAGGGTGATGGAAGTAAGATGTTCAGCGGCTGATCGCATTACCTTTTTACCAATACTTTCATTGCCCGTAAAAAAGAGGTGATCAAAAGGCAGTGCTGCAAATTGTTCTGCTACTTCTGCGCCCCCAGTGGTAACGCAAAATTCTGTTGGGTGAAAATATTCCTGAATCAGATTGGACAAAAATCCTGAGGTGCGTAAACAACGTTCTGAGGGTTTAAGCCAGACGCGATTGCCGGCAGCAAAGGCCGCAATCGCTGGAACGAGTGCTAGCTGCACTGGATAATTCCATGGACTCATTATTCCGACTACGCCAAGTGCTTGGTTTTGAATCCATGCTTCTGAGGATCCAAGGGTGATGGGCGTATCCACTTGCTCGGGGTGCATCCATTCTTTGAGATGCTGACGAGTAAATTGACAGGCTTGGTAAATCATCTGAAATTCAGCTAGGCGGGTTTCAATCGGATGACGTACGCCAAAATCAGCAGAAACTGCCCTACAAATTTTATCTTCATTGACCTGAATCATTTTTTCAATTCGGGCAATCCGTTCAAGCCGAATATTTAGGGATGGATTAGATTCTGCGGCAAAGGCAGCTTTGATTTCATCTAGTTGGAGTGAGAAGCGATTCATAGGGGGATTAACAGTTGGCAGATTTTGGAATAAGGCATTAGGATAAAGCCATGAATGAAAACTTAAATAAAACCCCAGAGAATTTGGAGCGTGCCACCCTAGGTGGTGGATGTTTTTGGTGTCTTGAAGCTGTTTATCAGCAAATTCAGGGAGTTCACTCCGTAGTGTCGGGATATGCCGGGGGCGCACGCCCTAACCCTAGTTATGAAGAAATTTGTACTGGAGCAACTGGCCATGCTGAAATTGTGGATATCTTATTTGATCCCAAGATCGTTTCTTTTCGGGATCTGCTAGAGATTTTCTTTGTGATTCATGATCCTACGACTTTGAACTATCAGGGTAATGATCATGGCACTCAATATCGTTCAGTCATATTTACTCATAGTGACACGCAAACCCAGATAGCTCATGAGGTAGTAAAGGAGCTTGAGGATTCCAAGATTTACTCTGCGCCAGTGGTAACGCAGATTGATGCTGCTCCTACTATTTATCCAGCAGAAGAGTATCACCAGAATTATTTCCAGCAGCATCCCAATCAGGGTTACTGTATGGCAGTCGTTGCACCTAAACTCGCAAAATTTAGAGCCAAATTTAAAGCGCTCATTGCTGTTCGTTATGCTTAGGGTGCTAAGCGCTCGATCTTCCAGTTTGCCCCATCAAGCTTATAAAGAATGCGGTCATGAAGTCTGGATGGTCGACCCTGCCAGAACTCAATTTCCGTAGGCTGCAGGCGATATCCACCCCAATGTTCAGGGCGCGGTGGTGAATCACCAAATTCTGCTTGGTAACGTTTTTCAGCTTGCTCTAAAAATTCGCGGCTAGGAATAGCAGAGCTTTGGGGGGAGGCCCAGGCACCTATTCTGGAAGCAGCTGGACGGGAATGAAAATATTCATCGCTTTCAGCCGCGCTAATCCGCTCCACGAGACCTTTAATGCGCACTTGACGCTCTAGCTCATGCCAGTGAAATAGGAGGGCAGCTTGGGGGCGAATTGCCAAATCACGCCCTTTTTGACTCTCGTAATTGGTAAAGAAGGTAAAGCCGTTCTGATCAGCTCCTTTTAGTAAGACAATACGTGCTGATGGATTGCCTACTTGATCCGCAGTAGCTAAGGTCATGGAATTGGGTTCAGGACACTGTGCTTTCACAGCTTGATCAAACCAAAGCTGAAAGAGCAGCAATGGATTGTGCGGAACCTCAGTTTCAGAAAGCTGACCAAAGGTATAGTTTTTGCGAAGTTGAGCAATGGAGTCCATTTGTTCAGTATAAAGAGAAGCTATGGCAGAAGACAAGGTTGAAGATAGTTTAGAAAGTCGGCGTTTTGGAGGGGTTTCTAGACTCTATGGGTCAGAGCTACGTGCGCGCTTTCAGCAAGCTACTGTAGTAGTTGCTGGCTTAGGTGGAGTTGGTTCTTGGGCAGCAGAAGCTTTAGCTCGGACAGGTATTGGACACTTAGTCTTGGTTGATTTTGATCACATTGCTGAGAGCAATACCAATCGCCAATTGCATGCCTTAGAGGGTCAGTATGGCAAAGCCAAAGTTCAGGCTATGGGCGAACGCATGATACAAATTAATCCAGAAATTCAATTAACGATCTGTGATGAATTTTTAGAGCCAGGTAAGCTTGATGTAGTAGTTCCTGAAAATGCATTGGTTTTAGACGCCACCGATTCAGTGCAGACAAAAATTGCATTAGTGATTTGGGCCACTCAACATAATCGTTCTTTAGTGATGTGCGGTGCCGCTGGGGGTAAGACTGATCCCACCTCAGTTCGTTGCGATGATCTTTCGCGAACTGAGCAAGACGCTTTGTTGGCAAAGGTTCGCCAAGGTTTGAGACAAGATCATGGTTTCTCTAGAAATCTGAAAAAGAAAATAGGAGTGCGTGCGATTTACTCGCATGAACCAAGAGCTGGGGCTTCTAGCGGAGGATTAGCGTGTTCTGGTTATGGCTCTACTGTGATGGTTACTGCAGTATGTGGCTTTGCGGCTGCGGCAGAGATTTTAAATCTGATCGCTATTCAGCCTTAAATCCTTAAGGGGAATCCCTGTAGGAAGTTACGTATTCTTTTGCAGTCAATTGTAAAATATTTCACAACTGGGCCTTTGTGAATAAGAAAAATCCTTTTTTTAGTGTTTATTTTTATTTAATTAATCACTTTAGTTATTTTTAAGCTCTAGTACTTACGCAAACTCCTCCCTAGACTTTGCTTCGTTGGTAAATCGCCAATGACAAATCGAAAGGAGGTCTCTTTTGCAGACTCAACATACCGGCTTAAAACGCCATCTCAAAGTAAGACACATTCGTTTGATGGCTTTAGGCTCAACGATTGGTGTCGGCTTATTTTTAGGATCAGCAAGTGCTATCAAAATTGCAGGACCCTCGATTCTTTTGGGGTATTTGTTAGCAGGAATTGTTGCTTTCATTGTGCTTCGCGCCTTGGGCGAAATGGCGGTGCACGAGCCTGTAGCCGGTTCATTTGCAGCGTATGCCAATAATTATGTCGGACCACTGGCTGGTTATATGGTCGGATGGGGTTATTGGACCTACTGGATTGTGGTGGGCATCGCAGAGGTGACTGCCGTAGGAATTTATATGGGTATTTGGTTCCCAGAAATTCCACAATGGATTTGGGCGCTCTCATCCATTGTGCTGATGGGCCTGATTAATCTAATAGCGGTCAAAGTTTTTGGCGAATTTGAATTTTGGTTTGCCTTAATTAAGGTGGTGGCCATTGTCGCCATGATTGCTTTGGGTGCTTCTGTCATCCTCTTTGGTTTTACCAACAATTGGCAACCAATTGGTTTAAGTAATTTATGGCAGCACGGAGGGTTTTTCCCGAATGGCATCAGTGGCATGTTGCTTTCATTACAAATGGTCTTATTTGCATACGTTGGTATAGAGATGATTGGTCTCTCAGCTGGTGAGGCAGAGAATCCACGCAAAACCATTCCGATGGCTATCGACTCTTTAGCTTGGCGTATCTTGATTTTTTATATGGGTGCCATTCTGGTCATTCTTGCCATCTTTCCATGGAATGAAGTGGGACAGCAGGGCAGTCCTTTTGTGGTGATGTTTGAGCGTATTGGTTTGCGAGAGGCGGCAGGACTGATTAATTTTGTCGTCATTACAGCGGCACTTTCATCTTGTAATGCTGGAATCTTTAGTGGTGGCAGGTTGCTCTATGCACTTTCAGTCAATGGTTACGCCCCCGCACCCTTTGCAAAGTTGTCTAAGTATGCCGTACCCTATCGCGCGGTAATAGGCACAGTTGTGGTCTCTATGACTGGTGTAGTGCTCAATTACTTTGTACCTGATAAAGCCTTTCAATACATCATGGCTGCAGTAACTTTTGTTGGGCTGATGGTTTGGATAGCAATCCTATTTACACAAATAAAATTTCGTTACTCATTAACCAAGGCTCAAGTAGCAGAGCTCAGCTATCGGACGCCTTGGTGGCCCTATTCCTCATGGTTTGCTCTAGCATTTATTATTTTAGTAGTGGTCTTAATGGGCTTTCATGAGGATGCACGGATAGCTCTGGTATTAGGTCCGTGTTTATTAGGTGTTTATCTAGCGATGTTTTATGTTGTTGGACTACACCGCAAAACAAAAAACAATCATGAATTTAAATAATAGGAGATCAACATGATTATTGGCGTACCTCAAGAAGTAAAAAATAATGAGTTTAGAGTGGGCTTAACCCCAGGAAATGTTAGCGGACTGTGCAAACAAGGACACTCTGTATTGCTACAGCGTGGCGCAGGTGAACAAATTGGGCTGAGCGATGAATCTTATCGAATTGCTGGCGCTACTTTAGTGAACAGCGCCGCTGAGGTATTTCACAAAGCTGAAATGATTGTGAAAGTCAAAGAGCCTCAGTCACAGGAATGCGCGATGCTTAGGGAAGATCAAATCCTGTTCACTTACCTACATTTGGCCCCAGATCCAAAGCAAACAAAAGCCTTGCTAGATTCGGGGGCAACTTGTATTGCATATGAAACAGTCACCTCTATTCATGGTGCCTTACCTTTACTTGCGCCGATGAGCGAAGTTGCAGGACGCATGTCGATACAGGCAGCTGCCACTCATCTAGAAAAGACTAATGGCGGTCTTGGTGTGCTAATGGCTGGTGTGCCAGGGGTATCAGCCGCTAAGATTGTAATTCTAGGTGGCGGTGTAGTAGGCCGAAATGCTTTGCAAATGGCAGTGGGCATGGGGGCTGATGTGTGCATCTTTGATCGGGATATTGAACGTCTGCGACAAATTGATTTGCTCTATGGAAATCGGGTACGAACTTTTTACTCAGATCATTTATTAATTGAGCAAGAGGTATCTGAGGCAGATGTGGTGATTGGCGCAGTATTATTGCCGGGTGCTACAGCCCCTCAATTAGTAAAGCGAGAGACGGTTAAGAAAATGAAAGCAGGAGCTGTTGTGGTCGATGTAGCAATTGATCAAGGTGGCTGCTTTGAAACCTCTAAGCCAACTACTCATACTGATCCAACTTTTGTATTAGATGGAGTAGTTCACTACTGTGTAGCGAATATGCCTGGTGCGGTAGCAAGGACTTCTACATTTGCCTTGACCAATGCAACCTATCCATTTGTAGAAGCTTTGGCGAACCGTGGTGTCATGAAGGCCTTATCGATCGACCTGCATTTGCGCAATGGTCTTAATGTGCACAAAGGGTTTTTAACCTCTCAGCCAGTAGCACAGGCACAAAAATTAGACTTTGTATTGGCTGAGGAGTTTTTTGCCGCTTAGAGCGTAATTTGCCGTAATAGTAAAAAAGG
Organism: Betaproteobacteria bacterium; assembly: GCA_013205155.1. Lineage (GTDB taxonomy): Bacteria > Pseudomonadota > Gammaproteobacteria > Burkholderiales > Burkholderiaceae > Polynucleobacter. The sequence continues at coordinate 6,669 of JABMMT010000176.1, forward strand.
CGGACATTTTTAGGAGATCCGCCTTTTTATTTTGGTGGGGGAAATTGTGGCCTAATAGATTGGATATTTAAAGAAACTCAATTAATGGATTATTCAGCTTTATTTCTCTCTACTGGTGTGGTTGCTTTAGCTGAAATGGGTGATAAGACACAACTCTTATCCTTAATGTTGGCGGCCCGATATCCTAAGCAGGCCTTGGCAATTATTGGTGGCATTTTTATTGCAACCCTTGCAAATCATGCTTGCGCTGCCTTACTTGGCCATTGGTTAAACACTTTGCTTTCTCCGAATGTCATGCGTTGGATATTGGGACTCAGTTTCTTGGGAATTGGGTTGTGGCTATTAGTACCCGATCATATCGACGATGCAGCTGGTACTAAGGTAGCTGATAGAGCCTTACAAGTTTTTCTTCTAACTACCGGACTATTTTTTTGGCGGAGATGGGGGATAAGACCCAAATTGCAACGATTGCATTGGGCGCCCGTTATGCAGATGCTTTTTCTGTGACTTTAGGCACTACATTGGGGATGATGCTGGCCAATGCTCCAGCAGTCTGGATTGGTCAAAAATTCACTAGACGCATGCCGATT
>JABMMT010000177.1 GCA_013205155.1 Betaproteobacteria bacterium
ATATTTGATCAAGCGGCAAAAACTTTTTTGAAAAATCTTGCGTAAAGGTTTGCGAAGAATAATGATTGGACTATTTTTGTCCTCGCTTCAAAGGAAGTGAAACGGGTCTGTTTCGGCAGCTTGTTTAGAATTGGTCTGGTAGTTCAGTTGGTTAGAATATCTGCCTGTCACGCAGAGGGTCGCGGGTTCGAGTCCCGTCCGTTCCGCCAGATTCAGTAAAAAAGCCCGAGCAATCGGGCTTTTTCTACACTATTTGTATGCCCAATCCAAAAAAATCTGCCCCTATTAAAGTCCTCTTGGTAAAAAGAAACAAGGGCGATAATTATTTAGAGCGAACTCTGATTGAGGACATACTTGAGGCTAATAAACATATCGGAGAGCATATCGACTCATTAACACGAAGATCTACACTCATTCAGGAATATTTAATCGCGATACACCCCGAGGTTTCTATTAGGACGATTCGAAGAATTCTCACTAAGGATGTCGATAAAACCTGAGGGATATAAGTTTCATCAAAATATATGTAGATGATCTAATAAAAAGCCCCAAGAAAGAGGCTTTTTTCCTGCAGGTAGTTGGGGGTTATTTCTTCTTAGGCGTTGTAATAGAAGCTGCCATGGCATCAAAATAAACCACCTTAACTTGTTCTCCGACGGTCACATCAGCTAATAGAGCAGGGTTCTTCACGGTGACAGTTGTTATATTACCGCTTGGCCCTTTAACGGATACCAATTTTTTATCACGGTCTACGCCAACGATATCTGCAATGATCGTGGTGGTGTTGGCTATAACCTCAGAAGGTTTTTCATTAGGCTTAGAGTTTGTAACCGTACTAGTTTCTACTTTGCTACGAATGCCAGTACTCTTTGTTTTAATAAGCTCTATAGCAACAGCTGTTTCATAGCTTACATTTACACGATCACCTTTTTTGATTTGTGCAAAATTAGTAATTTCTGGTCCAGCAACAAACTTAGACTCACCCTCTTTGTTTTTGAAAGTGATTGTGCGAGTTTTTGGATCAGTTTTTAGAACTTCACCTTCATATAGTTGATAACGGTTATCTGTTATAGCTGCATCAATAACTATTGGTTTAGATCCGGCTGTATCAACTGGTTTAGTCTGTGCCATCAAAGTAGAAGTTCCTCCGATTAAAGCTGCGAGGGTGAAAGCGATCTGTCTAAATTTGATATTCATTATTTCCCTTGTAATTAATTACTTTTATTCTAAATACTAGTCTAATTTGGTAATTAATAGCGTTTTTAGTGATGATGTAGTTGTTGTGCGGATTGTAGACATATTTGTTAATATCATTCTTTTGAAATATCTAAATAAAAAGGTTCAAATGCCAAAGCTAGCGGCCAATCTCACCATGCTCTTCAATGAGGTTCCATTTATGGAGCGCTTCGAAAAAGCAACAAATGCAGGTTTTAAAGCTGTTGAATTTCTCTTTCCATACGCTTTTTCTGCAAACGAAATTAAGCAAAAGCTAGAGCAATATCAGCTTAAATTAGTTCTTAATAATTTACCTGCGGGTGACTGGGATGCTGGGGAGCGGGGAATCGCTTGTTTACCAGAACGGGTTGAGGAATTTCGCTCAGGTGTTGCCAAAGCCATTGAATATGCCCATATTTTAGGTACTCCACAGCTCAACTGTCTTGCAGGCAAAGCTCCCGCTGGAGTCGAACCTAAAATACTACGTGATACATTTATTTCAAACCTTCAATTTGCCGCTAATGAGCTTCAAAAAGTAAATATTCGATTGCTAATAGAGCCAATCAATACTTTTGATATTCCCGGTTTCTTTTTATCCACTACTAAGCAAGCGATTGAGATTCTCAATGAAGTAAATTCAAGCAATTTATTCGTTCAATATGATATCTATCATGCGCAGCGCATGGAAGGGGAACTTGCTAATACGATCGAGAAGTATTTATCTAAAATTGCTCATATTCAATTAGCAGATAACCCAGGACGGAATGAGCCTGGTACAGGCGAGATCAATTATTCCTATCTATTTAAATTGATCGATCGCTTGGGATATCAGGGATGGATTGGTTGCGAATACAAACCCTTAAGTAATACTGAATCTGGTTTGGGTTGGATTCAATCTATTCAATCATTTAAAAATAACTAAGGAGACTTTATGAGTAATCAAAAAAAGCTTGGCTTTATCGGCCTAGGAATTATGGGCGCACCTATGGCAAACCATCTAGTCAACGCAGGATATGAACTCTTTATCAATACCCGTAGTAAAGTCCCAGAAATATTGGCAAAGACGAAAGCAGTTCAATGCCCATCACCTCAGGCAGTAGCTGAGCAAGCAGATATCATCTTCATCATGGTTCCAGATACGCCTGATGTGGAGAGGGTATTGTTTGGTGACAAAGGAGTTGCATCCGGCCTTAGTAAAGGCAAAGTGATTGTGGATATGAGTTCTATTTCTCCTATATCCACTAAAGAGTTTGCCAAGAAAATAAATGCTCTTAGCTGCGACTACTTGGATGCTCCAGTTTCTGGTGGCGAAGTTGGCGCTAAAAATGCTACGCTTTCTATCATGGTTGGCGGAGATGAAAAAGTTTTTGAAACTATCAAGCCTATTCTTGATTTAATGGGTAAGAATATCAACCTTGTAGGCAAAAATGGAGATGGACAAACAGCCAAGGTCGCAAATCAAATTATTGTTGCCTTGAATATTGAAGCGGTAGCGGAGGCACTATTGTTTGCCTCAAAAGCGGGTGCAGATCCTGCGAAAGTACGTCAAGCCCTGATGGGTGGGTTTGCGAGCTCGAAAATATTAGAGGTACATGGTGAGAGGATGGTTAAAAGAACATTCGATCCTGGATTTCGTATTGAGTTGCACCAAAAGGACTTGAATCTTGCTCTTAACAGCGCACGTGTTCTTGGCGTATCGCTTCCAAATACGGCTACTGCGCAGGAATTGTTTAACTCATGCGCTGCTCATGGTGGTAAAGCATGGGATCACTCGGCAATGGTTAAGGCGCTTGAGAAGCTGGCCAACTTTGAAATAGGTCAAGAGTCTAAGATTTAAATATGCCATCAACCTTATTAGTCTATTTACATGGATTTCGGTCTTCTCCGAGATCTAGTAAGGCTCTCAAGACTGGTGATGCTGTGAGGGCGCTATCGAATAAAGAAAATACAATCGAGTGGTACTGCCCTCAACTATTTGCATCCCCAAAGCAAAGTATGGGTATGGTCACCAACTATATTGATCAGTCTGGAGCCGATAGCATCGTGATTATTGGATCCTCCTTGGGTGGTTTTTACACTAATTATTTAGCTGAGAGATATGCTTGCAAGGCCGTCGCTCTAAATCCCGCGGTAAGGGCTGCTCGAGAATTGGCCCCACATGTTGGAATGCTTACCACATACGATACTGATGAGCCCTTTGATTTTCGTCCCGAATACATTGATGAGTTAAAAGTACTTCAGGTTGAGAAAATTACCAGTCCTGAGCGATATTTTTTGATTGCTGCCAAGGGTGATGAGCTTCTGGACTGGAAAGAGATGGTTGAGTTCTATGAAGGTGCCAATCAACTGGTTCTAGACGGGAGTGATCATGGTATTGCTGACTATGGAAATCACCTACCCAAGATCTTAGAATTCATATCTAAATAGGTAATTGATTGCCGAGCACATCTTCTGTAAAATTATATAAACGATTGAAGCCCTTATGGCCCATCTAGAAAGGAGAGATTGTGCTGAGTATATTAAAGCTAGACGCCGGTGGAATTCCGCAGGGTTGGGTTAATGCCGAAGAGGCAACCAAGCACTATGCGGACAATAGCGTTTTTTGGACATTAGGTGATCCCATTTTCAGGATGCGTGGCGGCATTTCAAGAATGAGCGGCCAACAATCCATTATTGATCTTCATTCAATTATTGCCATCAATGGTAGCTCTAAAATTAATCTTTTTGATGTAGTTCCAGCGATCACCAAACACAAACTATTTAAACGTGATCGTGGACTCTGTGCTTATTGTGGCGATGCCATTCATGAAAGTCAGGCTGAAGCAGAGCATATTATTCCCAATAGTCGTGGTGGCAAATACAACTGGATGAATTTAGTCATCTCTTGTAGACCTTGCAATCAACGTAAAGGTAATCGAACTCCAGAAATCGCTGGAATGGGTTTACTTTACACGCCATATCAACCTAGTCTCTATGAGGATATGATTTTAAAGGGTCGAAATATTTTGGCTGATCAAATGGATTTTTTAGCAGCAAATCTGCCAAAAAATAGCCGTTTATTAGATTACTCTATCTGTTCACCAAGTTGACGCAGTTTGATTCAAATCTTCGCCATATGAAGTCAATATGGGTGGTGATAGCTGCCTTAGGCCTTTCTTTATTAGGTCACCTTGTGCTCTATTTTGGAATTCCTTTTTTAACTTTATCTACAGGTACAGAGATTCCAGAGGATCTGATTATTAAAACTGAACTTCGAGTTGAGCCCCCAAAAAAGATTCAAACATCTAAGACACCACAGAAAAAGCCTTCCCAGGCTAATCAAAATCAATCTTTAGAGGAGGATCCAAATGCTCTTAATGCAGGCTCCCTAACTGCAGGCTCCCTAACTGCAGGTACTAATCAAGAAGGGGGTGCGGATCAAAAGGGCGCTCCCTTTAGACTTCCACAATCAGCAATTATCTATTACGACTCTTTTCTGGATGGGCAACAGTTTCAAGCTGGTCAAATTGACTGGGAGGTTATTGGTAACAACTATCGCCTCTACATCAATATTCCCTATGCTTTTGTTGGTCCTTTTGTTTTTGAATCTAGAGGTACTGTTGATGCCTACGGAATTGCTCCTTCAATCTATTGGTCCCAAAGAGGAACCCGAAATCCAAGATATTCACGTTTTGATAGAAATGAAAAAGGGGGAGGGCAGATGTATTTCTCTGAAAAACCTGAATTCACTCCTGAAATTATTCCTGGTACCCAAGACCGCTTTAGTTTAATGTTTCAGCTAGCTTCCTTGCTGAACGGAGATAACAAAATAGATGAGGCAGGGAGCATACGTTCCATACCTGTAGTTGACTACAACACCCTAGAAATGTGGCAATTCAAGAGTTATGGGGAAGCTATTACAGAGGATGTACCTAACCTTGGAAAGACGACCATTAGACATTACGCATTGATGCAAAGAGAAAGTAATCCCTATAAACGCCAAGTTGATATTTGGCTCGCAAAGGATTTGGAATGGTTGCCAGGTCGCATCAGATCTCAAGAATCTAACGGAAGAGTTTTAGAGTTGGTATTTAAGCAAAAAGCCTCAATTAACTAGAGCTTGAGTTAACACTCGCAGTCCGACTCTTATCAATTAATGAACTCAACATATTAAATAAGGCAGCACCTGACATTGAGGCCGCGAAAATGCCTGTAAATGCAATAATGATGGGTAAGATACGCCAATTCTTTTCTAATTGGTACGATCCGAATCCAACAGTTGTATACATCTCTCCAGCAAAATAAAATGCTTCAGCATTGCTAGTAAAGATTTTTAGTCCGATCAGGGCATAAGTCCACATGAAGATGTCAGAAAAATGCCCAATGATTACCAGCAGAATAGAAATGAAATATGAAATGACGGCAGCTATACGGAATGCATGTAAAAAATCCTTTGTCATATGCCGTTTATCGCTAAGCCATTCAACTAACTTATGGAAGCAAAGCACCACTAACATGATATATATGCCATGCAATACCAGCATGCCGGTTGCAAAAACAATAATCCAAAAGTATTGCGTATTTCCAATATCAGCATTTAGCTGACTAACCAGCTGATTTAGGGTGGGTAGATAGTTAAATACTTCCATAAAAGTATCAATAGCTATATGTATATGGGATTAATTTCTTATTTGACATAATAATGATTATACGCAATAAGTAATAATGGTTAATTAGGTATAACCAAGTTAACTGGTCCTTTATAGGCTTGTTTATATAGCTTTAACCATCTAGATCTGAGGCCCTCACTGATGGCAGGCTTGTTGTATATATCCGCAATGTCAATTGCACTGAAACCTGCTTCATTACGCAATTGAAGATTAGAGCCTTTGTCCAATAAGAGTTTGACAAGATAATCGTTACCAGACTGGACTGCCATCATTAAAGGGGTTGTGCCACCTAGACTTAATGAGTCAACTATTGCGCCATTAGCCAGTAAAAACTGTGCAACATCCAAATGGCCTTTTGCACAAGCGTAATGAAGCGGCGTCCAGCTAATATGATCCAACTGTGCCCGATTTTTTAATACTAAGGTCTGCACCAGAGGCAGGTCACCATTAATTGAAGCCATCATTAAGGGGGTTTCGCCATTTTTATCAGATAAATCTACATCCATATCTTTTGCACTCAAAAGGACCTCTATAACTGCATAAGATCGATCTCTAATAGCTAAAACCAACATAGGATTGCCGTTACTATCGACGGTATTAGGATTGATTCCCTTACTAAGAAGCAATTTAACTTCTTTCACATCATTAAATTTGGCTGCCTTTGCGAAATCTAAAATTTGAGCATCAGACTGAGCTAACACGTTTGTAATATGCAATAGCATAAACAAAAAAGGAATAATATATTTAATATTATTATTCAAGATAAGTTTCTATCTATTTGAAAACATTGAAAAAAATTGTTAGAAGTGTGATCAGCGAACTTTTCTACTGGGATATTTTTCAAATCGGCAATATATTCCCCTACTTTAGCCACCCATGCAGGCTCGTTGGTCTTGCCTCGATAAGGAATTGGGGCCAAATAGGGTGAATCTGTCTCAATCATCATTCGATCTATTGGCACCCTTTTACATGTCTCTTGTAGATCTTTGGCACTTTTAAAGGTCACAATTCCAGAAAAGGAAATATAAAAACCCATGTCCATGGCAGCCTTAGCAACTTCGTAACTTTCTGTAAAGCAGTGCATAACTCCACCAATTTGATCTGCGCCCTCCTCTTTGAGGATGCGAATGGTGTCTGCTGAAGCAGAACGAGTATGGACAATCAGAGGCTTTCTGGATGCTATTGCAGCACGAATATGGGTTCTAAAACGCTCTCTTTGCCATTCGAGAGAATCATAGCTTCGATCTGCCATTCTGAAATAGTCAAGGCCGGTTTCTCCAATTGCTACTATCTTTGGATATCTAGCCGCAGTTTCTACTAAAAATTCAAGGCTCGGTTCAGGTGTATCTTCATAGTCGGGATGAACGCCAACAGATGCATAAAGATGGGGGTGGTCTTGCGCAAGCTTCAATACATTAGGAAAATCGGGCAAATCTACCGATATGCAAAGGGCATGATCTACTTGAGCAGCTTTCATATTCGCCAATATCTCGGGAAGGCGTGTCTGAAATTCTGGGAAATCGAGATGACAATGGGAGTCTATGAACATGATTGCTTATTTTACTTCTTAACCCTCAAAAACTTGTTGGTACAGAGAAAGTAAAGCCTCAAGTTGAACCCTAGTCGCTAAGGGGTGATTTTCATGACGACGATATTGAACGAGAGATTTCCAAAACTGTAATAACTTTGGAATTCGTACATGTTGGGCAAGTGATTTGAAGGCTTCCAAATGCTTTGGATAGTATCTTGGAATACCACCTTGAGTAACCGCCTGCAAGTCAGATGTCCAGCGCTGCATCGTTGCAAGAAGCACTGAAAATTGTGCTTTATGAATTTTCTCAGCTGCCTCAAGCCATTGAATACGAGCTCCTAGTGACATAGATTGGAGCAAAATTCTGGATGCTTGAATAGAAATAGTTAGCTCATCTTTATCATCTTGATTATGACGGGCCACCAATGAATCTAATACGGCGTAAGGTGCCCCACCCTGTTCGTCATAAATAGAGTCAATATCAGAGGCGTTAAATTTAGCCCCAGAAATATTTTCAAGCTGAGATTGAAGCCATTGAATACCTATGGACCTATCAGGTCTGGACGCCGCAAGGAGTCGACAACGAGAACGGATAGTGGGGATCACGCGATCTAAGCGATCAGCCAGCAAAATGAATATTGTATTAGGAGGCGGTTCTTCAAGTGATTTCAGTAAAGTATTTGCAGAGTCATGTCTCAAAGACTCTAATGGATAAATCAGGATGACACGATTTCCACCTCGATGTGATCCTATTGAAAGGTGTTCAATCGCTTTACGTATTTCTTCAATCGCAATATTTTTCTTTTCCTTTTTTTCGCCTGAATCTCCATCACCATCATCAAACGTAAGCTTACCTTTTTTAACAGCCTCATCACTTTCATAGAGAGCATGGGGCAATAGTTTACGATGCGTCTCGGGAACCAATGCGATAAAGTCTGGGTGATTTGCACTATCAAACCAATGGCAAGCCTCACATTGCTTACAAGGCTTAGGCGCATCAAGCCCCTCACAGAGTAATGTTTTGGCTAGTTCCACAGCAAATTGAAATTTACCAATGCCTGCCTGCCCATGTATTAAGACTGCACTTGGAAAGTTATGCAGATCAAGGCTTTCCCTTAAGGAGTCTAGCCACGGTGCGGTTTGATTTTTCTCAGAATGGAAAAGTTGATTCATCTATAAGTTAATTCTTAAGTCTTTTAGGCCATTCCAAATTGACTCTTGTGTTTGAGTAGCATCAACTAAATGAAAACGTTTTGGATTTTCTTTTGCACGGCGCAGGTATTCTTGACGAACACGTTCAAAAAACTCGAGATCCATTTTTTCAAACTTATCTGGCGCCCGTACCTTTGACCTTCTCGCTTCAGCTATAGAGCCTGGTAAATCAAACAATATAGTGAGATTAGGCTGTAAAAGAGCACCTTTTTCTCGTCCTTGTACCCAAAACTCCAATTCATTGAGCTTAGTAAGGCTTAGGCCGCGTCCTCCCCCCTGATATGCAAAGCTTGCGTCGGTAAAACGATCTGAAATCACAATTTTTCCCGCTTTGAGAGCTGGTTCAATTACTTGTGCAAGGTGTTCACGGCGTGCAGCAAACATTAATAAAGCCTCGGTCTCCAAATCCATTGGGGACTCAAGTAATAGATTTCTAAGTTGCTCGCCCAAGAGAGTTCCGCCTGGCTCTCTTGTCATGATTACTTCTTGATCAGGATAGCGGTCCTGTAAGAGTTTACCGAATGCATCAATATGGGTGCTTTTCCCTGCACCATCTATGCCTTCAAAACTTATAAAGTAACCAGGAAATATCGTGCTCATGGAATTATCTACTTTATTTGATTCACTTTAGAAGTGGATTTTCGTTGGTAACGATCAACCGCATTCTCATGCTCATTTAAGGTAGTTGAAAAATGACTGCTGCCATCACCCTTTGCAACAAAATACAGCGCATTGCTTTTTCTAGGGTGCGCTGACGCAATTATTGATTCACGGCTTGGCATGGCAATTGGTGTAGGTGGCAATCCTTTGTTCATATAGGTATTGTAAGGACTGTCTTTACGAAGATCTGCTTTCCTTAAATTTCCATCAAATCGAGAGCCTATTCCATAAATCACGGTGGGATCAGTTTGAAGAGGCATCCCTTTTTGGATTCGATTAATTAAGACGGCTGCAATTTTTCCTCGATCCGACGATCTTCCTGTCTCCTTCTCAACAATTGACGCCAGAATAAGTAATTCGTAAGGGGATTTCAGTGGTAATTTAAGGTCTTTTTGCCCCCATTCTTGATTAAGCGTTTTTTGCATTGCCTGGGATGCACGGCGATAAATATTGATGTCTATGTCTTCAGGATCAAAAATATACGTATCGGGCATAAAGAGGCCCTCTAAGCCGGGATAGCTCAAGTTTAAGGTTTTTAGCAGTTCTTTTGAGCTCATCCCTTTAGTTTGATGAGTTAATTCCGGATGCGAGTCAACGATATCTCGTAACTGCAAAATAGTCATTCCAGGAATAATTGTAATACTTTCTCTCACACGATCACCCCGAGCAATCTGTAGAAGAATCTTTCCAAGACTTGCTTCAGTTTGCAGAAGGTAAGTTCCTGGTTTTAGCTTTGACCCGACAAAAATAGCTCGCGCACCTATCTGAAAGAAAAGCGGGTTCGAACGAAGTCCCTGCTCTTGGGCCTGCTCAGCAATACTAGCCAAGCTTGATTGTGGCTTGATCTTTATTTTATATACGGGGACATCTGCAATATTTGCATCCTTTGGAACTACTGGTAACAGGAAGATAGAGGCATAAAGCAAGGAAATAAGAGCAGTTGAACCGAGCAGATAGCTCTGAAATATAGGAAATTTGGATTTTTTACGGACAAATAGATTTCTGTTCTGAATTTTTCTGCTCATCAGGCTATGATAAAAGGATGATGACTATCACTCCTAAAAATAACCCCACATTTAGTAAGATCGGTTTATCAGGCCTCGCCTCACTTTCTGAATGGGGCTTGATATTGATTGAAGGGGCCGATGCCAGAGCATTTTTACAAAATCAACTTACCAATACGGTAATGGGCTTAGAACCTACTTCACCACCTCTGATTGCCCAAACTCCTACAGCAGTGAGGCTTATTGGCTATTGCAATTCTAAGGGTCGCTTATTAGCAAGCGGATGGCTTGCTTCTTATCAATCAGCTACTTCAGACGATCTTATTTTTGCTTTATTTGTATCTAAAGATATCGCCGCTCATTTAGCAAAACGACTATCAATGTATGTCTTGCGCTCGAAGGTAACGGTTAAGGATGTATCCGGTGAATGGTTTATTTCAGGTTATTACAGCAACATTCAACAAACTGATGAGCTTAATCTAAGAGCAGAAGATTATGGACTTTGTCTTCCTGAAGTTTTACTTGATGGGCAATCTTATTCACGTACTCTTTTGGCACATCATTCATCAAAATCCCCAAATAATCTTGATGAGAATTCCATATTGCAGTGGAATAGCTTGGAAGTACTTAGTGCTATACCAAGAATTGTATTGGCTACGCAAGAGAAATTTGTACCTCAAATGATTAATTTTGAGTCTGTTGCAGGAGTGGATTTTAAAAAGGGTTGTTATCCTGGCCAAGAAGTTGTAGCCCGCAGTCAGTATCGCGGAGCGATTAAACGCCGCTTACAGTTAGCTTATCTTGATGGTAACTATGATGTTGACCTCTGCGCGCCTGGAGTTGAACTTTATCAAGGGAGTGACCCCACGCAGCCAGCTGGAATGGTTGTTTTGTCTGCACTAAACCCTCAAATTGCCAATCGGGTTGATTTTCAGATCGAATGTAAGTTAGAGGCGCTGGAATCTGGAAAAATACACCTTGGTGGTATTGATGGACCTGTGTTAAAAATAGATTTATTGCCCTACTCCCTTTTAGAAATTTAATCGGTTATGTGTCTCATTCTTTTTGCCTGGAAATCACATCCTGACTATCCATTGGTAGTAGCGGCTAATCGTGATGAATTTTATGAGCGTGACACAGAGGCTATTAGCTGGTGGCCTGAACACCCTCATGTCTTAGCTGGCCGTGATCGTGCTGATGTATTGGGAAGTCCTGGAACTTGGCTAGGATTTACTAAAACCGGTCGTTTTGCTGCGCTGACTAATGTAAGGGCACCAAGTGAAAAGAATCCCGATGCACGAACTCGCGGTGAACTTTCACTCATGTATCTCACGAATACTGAACGTCCAAATGAATTTATTCAAAGCAATGTAAAACGCTTTCAACAGTACAACGGCTTTAATTTACTGATGGCAGATTTAAGTGACCCAGAAAATGCAGAGATGCATTGGGTTAGTAATCGCATGATCATGGGTCAAAATATTCGACCACGTAAAGTATTTCCTGAGCAAGCATTAACTCCAGGTGTATATGGATTATCTAATGCAATGTTAGATACCCCATGGCCAAAAGTCAATCATCGTGTCGCTGCCTTTGCCCAAACCTTGGCAATGGATCATGGCTTACTAAAAAATGCAGACCACTATTTAAAGCTTTTGGCTGATACCCATGTAGCTAGTGATCATGAGCTACCAAATACTGGTGTCAATCGAGATTGGGAAAAAGCGCTTTCACCAGCATTTATTAAAACGCCCTCTTATGGCACACGTTCAAGTACCGTTTTAAGAATTCGAAAAGATGGTCATTTTGAAATGGTTGAGAGACGCTTTGATGCATCAGGAACAGTAGGTCATGATGTCGTAACTGGAGCGCTCAGCAAAGCCCCTGGCTCAAATCTGTCTGTCTGACTTAAACTGATCGCTGATCATCATTAATTACCCTTACTCCACCTGCATCCCGAGTAGCTAGACGTTTAATATATTTAAATGTGCCAGTAGCCATGCAGCAAACTTCGCCTTGATCGTTATATAGTTTAGCCTCACAAAATGCCATGGTTGCAGTATGACGAACAGTATCGGCCTTAACGCGTAGAACCCCATTAGCTGCCTGCATAAAATTGTTTTTTAGCTCAATAGTGACCACGCTTCGATCTGCTGGGTCACCAGATCTGGCGGCAACCGCCATAGCAACATCCATTAGAGTGAGCAATACTCCACCATGGGCCACTTCCCAAGTATTGGTGTGTTCAGGCTTGAGGGCCAGTAGGATTTCACCTTTTCCCATTTCTGCGCTGAGGAATCGGACACCTAACAGCTTCAGAAACGGAACATTGAGTTCTTCGCCTAAATTAGCAAGCTGAGTTTGAGGGCTATTCTGTACTTGTTTATTCATAAGGTAATTTTAGAGGGTTGAACAGAGTTTAGGAATTCCACCTAGAATAGCCCCTATGGCCTTCACCCTCACTGGCATAGATGCTTGCCAGATTACATTACCTACTCCCATACCCGATCCCTATTGGGTTGCTTTTTCGCCCTCTTCTGCAGGGCTAGTCACTATCAATTTGAACGCGTCAAATTTACCAGCAGATCCTGCCTGGTTGAGTTTATTAGCGGGCAATCAACTACTGACTAAGCAACATGATTTTTCTAGCCCTATTGCAACCGCATATAGTGGTCATCAATTTGGCGTTTGGGCTGGGCAACTTGGGGATGGTAGAGCGATTCTTTTAGGTGATATTGCTGGACAAGAATTACAGCTCAAGGGGGCTGGTAAAACTCATTACTCCAGAATGGGGGATGGTCGAGCCGTTTTACGCTCCTCCATCAGAGAATTTTTGTGTAGCGAGGCGATGCATGGCTTAGGAGTTCCCACCACCAGGGCACTTTCGGTGGTTGGATCCAGACTTTCAGTGCTGAGAGAGGAAATGGAGACAGCTGCTGTATGTGCTCGCCTTGCACCTAGCTTTATTCGCATTGGACATTTTGAACACTATAACTCCTTGAAAAATATTGCTCGACTCAAGGAGTTAGCTGACCTTCTGATAGCTGATCATTACCCACACTGTCAATCTGCGCAAGAGCCCTATTTGGAGTTATTTAAAAACATCTCGGAACGTAATGCAAAGTTGGTAGCGCAATGGCAAGCTGTTGGCTTTTGTCATGGGGTTCTTAACAGCGACAATATCAGCGCTTTAGGTTTGACAATTGACTATGGCCCATTTGGTTTTTTAGATTACTTTCAAATTGACCACATCTGCAATCATAGCGACCATGGTGGCCGTTATGCCTACCATCGCCAACCTCAGATCATGCATTGGAATATGGCTTGCCTGGCTAGCGCACTCCTCCCCCTTCTAGAATTAAAGCACTCTGAAAATGACGCTCAGACGATGCTTCGTAATGCTCTTGAAGAGTTTCCTTTGATATATACAGATTCATGGCAGAAATTATTTAGAGCAAAACTAGGACTTCAAACAATAGTTGAGGGAGATACTTTGTTAGTAGAGAGGCTTTTGCAAGCGATGCATGACTCAAAAGTAGACTTCACCTCCTTTTTTAGAGGATTAAGTAGCATCAGTTCACAAACGCCAGTAAAAGATATTTCACTGAGAGACAATTTTGTCGATCGCGAGATAATTGATGAATGGTTTAAAGACTATTTAGAGCGTATTAAGACTGAAACTATGAACGATATTGAGCGGTCCTCTCTGATGAAGCAAGCTAACCCGAAGTTTGTACTGCGCAACCATTTGGCTCAAAAAGCAATTGAAATGGCTCAACAAGACGATTTTTCAGAAATAAAAAGATTAATGGCTATTCTTGCCACACCATTTGATGACCAACCCCAATATGAAGATTATGCAAAACCACCACCTCCTGGTGAAAATCATATTGAGGTAAGCTGTTCCTCTTAATAAATGATGATACTTTTAAGATTTCCTTTATGAAAAAAACGAATCCAGAATACAAAGAAGTTTTAAGTGACATAGAGTATCGAGTCACACGTGAGGCCGCCACCGAGAGGCCTTTCACCGGAAAATACTGGGATCATTGGGATCAAGGCCGCTATAAATGTGTATGTTGTGGAACGCCACTTTTTCTATCAGGGACAAAATTTGATGCGGGTTGTGGATGGCCGAGCTATAACGCACCCGAGCAAGAATCAGCCATTAAAGAAGTTAAAGACGGAACCCATGGGATGATTCGGACCGAGGTGCGTTGTACGAATTGCGATGCTCATTTAGGTCATGTCTTTGATGATGGCCCTGCCCCAACTGGTCTTCGCTACTGTATTAACTCTGCTTCACTCAGTTTTGAGCCCAGCGAAAATGCCGCAGTCAATCCAAAAGGCTAAAAATCAAATAGCTGCATAATCTCATTATGAAATTTCTTTTTGACCTCTTCCCCATTATTTTATTTTTTATCGCCTTTAAGTTTGGTGATATCTATACCGCTACGATTGTGGCAATGGTCGCAACCATAGGTCAGATTCTTTGGGTTTACTACCGTCACCGTAAAATTGACACCATGCAATGGGTCAGCCTAGTAATGATCCTAGTCTTTGGTAGTTTGACTATTTTTCTGCATGATAAAACATTTATCCAGCTTAAGCCTACCGCCCTATATTGGCTTTTTTCTGCTGTTCTATTTATCAGCTCTGAATTTTTTAAGAAAAATTGGATTGAGGTTTTAATGGGAAAGCAAGTGAGCTTAAAAGCTCAAAATGCTGGCTCTGTATGGTCGACATTAAATCGCGCTTGGGCAGCCTTTTTCTTCTTGATGGGTTCCCTCAATTTATATGTTGCCTTCGAATTTTCTGAAGAGACCTGGGTAAATTTTAAGCTTTTTGGAAGCACTGGATTGCTCATTGCATTTGTCATTGTTCAGGGTGTTTGGTTAAGTCGCCATATGGAAAATCCTGAGTCATGAATATTAATCAAAAAAGAATCGTGCTTTTTGAGGCAGATCTTAAAAAATCATTTGATTTAAAACATCTTCTAATTGAAGATGAGAGTCACCTTCATGCTGGTCATGCAGGTGCGGCTACGGGGGGCGGCCACTTCAAAGTAACCATAGTAGCCCCTGAATTCACAGGTCAAAATCTGGTGGCACGTCATAGGGCAATTTACAAAGCCTTAAATGAGCATATACCAAGGGAAATTCATGCACTTACAATTTCCGCCCTCACCCCAGAAGAGTTCTGGGCCTAATAGTGCTTTAATATAGAGCGCTAACCTAATTGTTTAACAAATTTATCTATTAATACACTAAATCCAATGTTTAAAATCCATCATCTTATTTCTATTAGTATTTTCAGTGCCTGCCTATTCTCTTCCACTGCTTTCTCTCAAAATGCAGCCATTGTGAATGGTAAGTCCATCCCCAAATCCCAACTAGATAAATTGGTGCAAAAGTCTAATCAGCCTGATACCCCACAACTTCGTGATCAAGCCAGAGAGATGTTAGTGACTCGTGAGTTAATTTTGCAAGAGGCAGATAAACGCGGCTTAACTCAAAAAGAATCTGTTAGAGAGCAGTTGGAGCAATCTCGCATGGGCGTATTAGTGGCGGCTGTCTTTGAAGATTTTGTTGAAAAGGAAGGCGTAGCAGAATCTGAGTTAAAGGCAGCATATGAATCTGTTAAAACGCAATATACCGGCAAGGAATATCACGTAGAGCATATTTTGGTCGAGAAAGAATCAGACGCCAAAGCAATTATTACTAAGATAAAAGGTGGCGCTAATTTTGAAGAGATTGCCAAGGCAAAATCAAAGGATCCTGGCTCCGCACCCAACGGTGGTGATTTAGGATGGGTATCTGATAAATCCCTAGTCCCAGAATTTTCAAAGGCCATGGTGCAACTTAAAAATGCTCAGATCACAGACAAGCCTGTGAAATCTCAATTTGGATGGCACATTATCAAAATGCTTGATGTTAGAGAGGTTAAGGCTCCAAGCATGGATGAGATCAAGGATCAATTAAAGCAAATGATTGTTTCTGATGAGAATTGGCAAAAAGCGAAGTTTGCTGAAATGACTCAAAAGTTACGTGCCAAGGCAAAGATCCAGTAATAATTGAAATCTATCTAGCGAGATTTTGGTACGGTCGTAGTTTATGAATCGCCATTCCCGCTAATCCACAAGCAAAAGCGGATACCACAAAGACGTCTCTTGGTTGAGCGCTCTCCCAGATCCATCCTGCAAATAAGCCCCCTAGAGTACCCCCTAGGCCATATGAAACGGTTGCCATTAAAGCTTGTCCGCGAGCCTGAAGCGGCCCAGTAAACCAGCGCTGTAACAGCTTAGTTGCCGCACTATGATGAGCTGCAAATGTTCCTGCATGCATTATCTGCGCAATGATTAATACAGATGTAATGGGCAAGAAAGCCATGAGTACAAACCGAATAATCCCAATCCCAAAGGATGCTTGTAAAACAACTTCTGGGTCGAGCCTGCTAAGTACTTTACTTTGGTAGTAAAAGAATACTACTTCAGCAAAAACACCCAAGGCCCAAAATAATCCAATTTGGAATTTGTTATAACCAAGATCAGCCAGATAAAGGGAATAGAAAACATAGAGGGCTGCATGGGCAAATTGCATAAAAAAACCAGATAATAAAAACCAACGTACATCTGGATTTAGTAACACAACCCAAAACTCCCCTTTCACCATCTTATGACGCTCTAGCTTAGGTTCGTGCATTAAGAACGTTATCGCAGCCAATGCAATCAAAACAATAGCACCGACAAGTGGGTATAGCTCAATACTGTTACGCTGGAATAATTCACCTGCAAACAGTACCATCACGATGAAACCAATTGATCCCCAAAGCCGTAAACGACCATAGCGTTTATCAAAGGAATTGTCCTTAAATAAAGCATGTACGGTAGCTGACTCACCAAGAGGCATCAGACTGCTGAGGATGGTGTGTAAGACAAACATCCAAATAAAGAAACTAATGTAGCTATGTAAAAAATAAATAGCGGTAAATACTAACGCCCCAAGGCAAGCACAAAAACGAATGATGCCAATTCGATTAGAGAGGTAGTCTGAGAGCCATCCCCAAGAAAATGGACCAATAATGCGTGTGACTTGCAGCATCGACATCAAGATTGCAATCTCGATAACCGTAAACCCGCGATCTAAAAAAAATAAGCTGGCAAAAGGTGACACCAGACCAATATAGGCGAAGTACAAAAAGAAAAAGGACCCGAAGGCCCAGCGAACCAGTGGTGTCATTTCATTACTCTAGGCTAATCCAATTGAGAGCCTGGACGTGCAGAAGCTATAGGCGGCACAGTAAGTGACACATCGCCACATTGTGCGCGGTGCCGCAAGGCATGATCCATTAGGACCAAAGCAAGCATCGCTTCAGCTATTGGGGTTGCTCGAATGCCAACACAGGGATCATGTCGACCCTTAGTCTGGAGAGTAATCGGCTCACCATCAATATCGATAGACTGTTTCGGGCTGTGAATGCTAGAAGTGGGCTTGATCGCTATTGAAACTCGTAGATCTTGACCGCTACTAATTCCACCTAGCGTACCGCCTGCATTATTGGTAGCAAAACCATCAGGATAAAGTTCATCGCCATGTTCGCTACCAAGCTGCGCAACAGATCTGAAACCTGCACCGATCTCAACACCCTTTACTGCATTGATGCCCATCAACGCATGCGCTATGTCAGCATCAAGTTTGTCAAATAATGGTTCACCAAGACCGATAGGAACATTGCGTGCGCGTACCTCAATCTTTGCCCCACAAGAATCTCCGGATTTGCGTAATTGATCCATGTAAGATTCCAGCTGAGGGATGATTTCAGCATTTGCTGCAAAAAATGCATTTTGATTTATTTGCCCAATATCTTTAAAAGGAATTTCAAGATGTCCTAATTGGCTCATATATCCATAGAACTCGGTGCCATACTGAAGTTTTAACCACTTTTTAGCAATGGCAGCTGCAGCAACCACTGGCGCAGTAAGACGAGCTGAAGAACGACCCCCACCTCGTGGATCACGAAAACCATATTTATGATGGTATGCATAGTCTGCATGACCAGGCCTAAAGGTGTGCAAGATGTCACCATAATCTTGACTTCGATGGTCAGTATTACGGATCAGTAATGCAATCGGCGTTCCTGTAGTTTTGCCTTCAAATACACCAGAGAGTATCTCAACTTTGTCCTCTTCCTTGCGCTGAGTAACATGGCGTGAAGTGCCAGGCTTGCGACGATCTAGGTCAACCTGTAGATCTTCCTCAGAAAGCAGCATACCCGGAGGGCAGCCATCAACCACAGCCCCTATCGCAGGACCGTGTGACTCACCAAAAGTGGTAACAGTAAAAAGGAGGCCTAAGGTATTTCCAGACATACAGACATTATGTCATTTGTCAGAAAATTCAGGCTAGATCTTCTTAATTGACACTTTTTTCAGTATCTTCCGGCCAATCCCGAATATAGGCCTTTAACATGGTGTTTTCAAAGTCTTGAGCCTCTACGACAGACTTAGCCACATCATAAAAAGAGATAACACCCATCAGTATTTTTTGATCCATCACAGGAAGGTAGCGAGCATGATCTTCTAACATCATGCGGCGCACTTCATCAATCTCTGTTTCCATATTGCAGGTCAGTGGCTTTGATTTCATGACTGAGTCAACTTGAAGTCCGTCTAACTTTCCATGATGTTTTGACAATGCAGAAATAACTTCTCGAAATGTCAAAATGCCAACTAATTTGTCATACACCATCACAACTAAAGAACCAATATCGTGTTCGCTCATTACTAAAACCGCTGTCTGCAATGCAGTATCAGGGCTTACGGTAAATAGAGTACTGCCCTTCACTCGTAATATGTCACGAACTTTCATCTAATCTCCGAAACAATGATTCTATAGATTCAATATATTCCTAAGGGCGCCTTGAATCAAGGCTAAACGGCCTGCTTTTAGTAACGAATAACCCTAACAACTCCCTTGCGAACTTCCGGAAGATTCGAGACTAAAACTGCTCCTGCAAGCGTAATCCACCAGGTTAGATAAATCCAAATCAGTGCAAGTGGAAAAATGGCAAATGCTCCATAAACAGTCTTATAAAAGGCTATATAGGTAAGGAAAATAGCAAATCCAAACTTCATCAACTCAAACGTAATTGCTGCAAAAAAAGCGCCGGAGATAGCGTCGACCCATAGAATCTTAGAATACGGCAGAATCTTATAAACAACGGCATACACAATGATGGCTAATAATATTGGTGTAACAGTTGCGATAACCCGAAAACCCATTGAAATAGATTTGATCCAGCCTTCAGAGGCGCTAAACAAAATACCGCTTAAGTAGATTCCAAGCCCAAGTAGGATGGGTCCTAAAATAGTTGCTGCACCATAGATAAAAATCTTCTTATAGAGTGGTCGTTTTTCGTGAACTTTGAATATTTGGTTAAAAGCGCCCTCTATTACAACTAAAGTCATGATCGTAGTAATGACTAGACCAATTAAACCAATATAGGTTAACCCTCGCGCCTTGGATGAAAATTGGTCTAGGTAAACGAGCATTTGTTGATTAAATCCACCAGGCATATAACTATCTAATAGCCAGTAGCGAAAGGTATTCTTGATTTGAATGACGCTTGGCAAATAACCAATTAATATGGTGGCGAGCGTTAGCATGGGCACCAAGGATAAGGTGGTCGTAAATGCCAAACTGGCAGCAATTTGCTTTAGATTTTGACCCCGATTGCGGTCCCATATCTCTTTGGCAAGAGAGAGCCATAATTGGGGGTTACGAATAAGGCGCATCGCCGTATCATAAGAGAAGAATATGAGTCAACACGATATTTTAGTTTTGTACTACTCCCGGCATGGTGCTACTAGGGATTTAGCTCGCCTTATTGCTGAGGGGATCGAATCAGTTCCTGGAGTCAATGCACGCCTTCGAACTGTGCCACCTGTTTCAACAGTTTGCGAAGCGACCGAGGCACCTGTCCCAAGCGAGGGTTCGCCATATGTTGAATATGCTGACTTGCAGCAATGTATTGGTCTAGCACTGGGATCTCCCACACGTTTTGGCAATATGGCAGCCCCTATGAAATATTTTTGGGATGGTAGCTCCTCCGAGTGGATGAACGGCGCCTTAATTGGAAAGCCCGCTTGTGTCTTTACTAGTACAGGAAGCATGCATGGTGGGCAGGAGAGTACGTTACTGACCATGATGATTCCCCTGCTTCATCATGGTATGGTGATCTTAGGTCTTCCATATAGCGAGCCTGAGTTAATGACAACTTCTACTGGCGGAAGTCCATATGGTGTTACCCATCTTTCTCATGCGGATGGGAGTGCGCCCATTAGCGCAATGGAACAGCGTTTAGCCAAGGCACAAGGCAAGCGCTTGGCACAAATTGCATTGCGCCTCATCCAAGCATAAAAGATCTATATGTTTACGAAGCTTCTAGAAAAAAATCCTTATCAGTTGATAGCTACCGCTGCATTCGTTGGGCTATTTATTCTGTGTGTTTGTTGGGAGTGGTTTATCTCCCCATTACGTCCCGGTGGCTCTTGGTTGATTTTGAAAGGTATACCTCTTCTATTCGCAATACCAGGTTTGTGGAAGGGCAATATCTATACAATGCAGTGGGCATCGATGTTAATTCTGCTCTACGTTACTGAAGGTTTAGTGCGAATTTTAGAAACCGGCGCTAACTTTTGGATGGCGTTACTCGAAACTATCCTGGCAACAACTGGATTTATTGTTTTATTGGTGTATCTTAAGCCCATCAAACAAGAAGCAAAAGCAAAAAAGAAATTACAGGGGCAAAAATGAATCAGGACTTTCTCATTCAAGTAGGTGCTATTTTAGATTCGAAATACGTTCTGACAGAAGATGCAGATAAGGCCCCTTACCTCACTGATTGGCGTAATCGCTTTACTGGTAGGGCTTTAGCTGTACTGCTACCCTCGACCTCTGCAGAGGTTGCTGCGATAGTAAAGCTCTGTGCCAATACTAAAACCGCTATCGTGCCACAAGGAGGAAATACTGGTTTATGTGGGGGCGCTACACCTGATCAGAGTGGCAAGCAAGTCATTCTTAGTTTGAAGCGAATGAAACAAATACGTGAAATCGACGTAGCTAATCAAACAATCAGTTTAGAGGCCGGATGTATTTTGCAGACCATTCAGGAAAAAGCTGCTGAAAAAGGCTTCTTATTTCCGCTGAGTCTTGGGGCTGAAGGTAGTTGCATGATTGGGGGAAATCTGGCAACCAATGCGGGTGGAACGAACGTACTTCGCTATGGAAGTACCCGAGACTTATGTCTTGGCTTGGAGGTTGTTACAGCCAACGGAGAAATATGGAATGGTATGAAGGGTTTGCGCAAAGACAATACTGGTTATGACCTTCGAGACTTATATGTTGGCTCCGAGGGAACTCTAGGAATTATTACTGCTGCCGTAATGAAGTTGTATCCCTTACCGATCTCTCAGTGGACGACTTTAGTGGCCACCCAAGATATTAGTTCTACGATTGCTTTATTAAACTTATTTCAACAGCGGGCTACTTCACTTCTCACTGGTTTTGAAATGATGACTAAAGAATCTTTGACCCTCATCGACAAACATTTTCCACAGATGGCTAACCCATTAAAAGGAAGCCCTCCTTTTACGATTTTGATTGAGCTTTCTGATCATGAAAGTGAGGATCATGTTAAACAGCTTCTAGAAGCTATATTGGAGGAAGCTCTTGAGTCTGAGCTCATTACTGATGCAGTCATTGCAAGTAATCTCAGTCAAGCCAATAGCTTTTGGCATATGCGCGAACATATCACCCTAGCGCAAGCGCAAGAAGGCGCTAATTTGAAACATGACATCACCATCCCCCTTTCTGCGCTCGATCGCTTTATTAGCGAAACCGATGCCCTCATCAAAGCAAAGTACCCTGGGATCCGAATTATCAATTTTGGCCATTTAGGGGATGGCAACCTCCACTACAACGTTGCCCCGCCAGAGGGCGTAGATTTCAAAGCCTTTAATGCCGCTAATGAGAAACCAGTGCACGAGCTCATTTATAGCCAGGTAGAGCTCTGTAATGGGTCAATTTCAGCAGAACATGGGGTTGGACAGCTCAAGATTGATGAATTGAGAGCTCATAAAGGAGAAGTAGCCCATGAGCTAATGAAAAGCATCAAAAAGGCTCTAGATCCTCAAAATATCCTTAACCCACGTAAAGTCCTCTCGATTTAAGGATGAATCAGTAAATATTTATAGATTTTTTGAAATTCTTGTCATCTCAGCCTAATTCAGGTGCGTTGTATGCCCATGGAGGTGACAAATATGTCAACAAGATTAAAACGTTGGGCCCGCGCAGTAGAGCAAATTGATCTATCAAAGCAGGTAGACCCTGAGGTAGCCATTGGCTATTTAGACAGTAAGTACCGCGATATTGCTTGGCGTTACATTCGTATTTTAGGCTTTGAGCGCACCATTAGCTTCATGGCTAGCAATAACTTCCACCCAGAATAAGCTTTCAATATTCTTCTCAAATAACTGATTTTTATATGTATTTCAGTATATCTCTCTCTTGATATCTGGCTTGCTAACCATATATCAGTCAGAGTTGAGAACCCCTCCAATTAAGTCCTTTGTAGTAGCACCAGCTATTTTCATTAAACATGATTCCCCCGAATTGGGATCAAAGAGGCGATAATTGATGACAATTAATAAGCTACTGCAACTGTCACAATCACTTGAAACAGCTAAAAAGAAATCGTAGGATAAAAGGGTAATCCAAAAACATACCAAAATTTACTTTGTGGAGAAAAAATGAGTCAGAAGAAACTGGTCAAAGACTTAATGAAGAAGTTAGACAAATTAGAATCAGATCGTGAAAAGCTCATTGATAAGCTATCTAAGGCGTTAGATAAATTAGATAAAAAGGCTAGCATCAAAAAGCCTCCTGCTAAGAAAGTAGTAGTAAAGAAAATGCCGGCCAAAAAAGTTGTCCGAAAAAGGACTGCAGTTAAGAAAACAGCAGTTAAAGTTAAGGTTTCAGCCCCGGCCCCAGTTGTAGCTACTTAATTGCTGAATGGGGAAAAGATTAAAATCTACCATCCAAGTAGACGACTATGATGCTCAGATAAGGCTTTTGCAAATTGAGCTCGTAAAGCTTCAGCGGCAAATTATTTCTAGCCACTCACGTTTATTGATTATTCTTGAGGGTCGTGACACAGCTGGAAAAGATGGCACTATTAAAAATATCGTAGCTCACTTAAGTCCCCGTGAGACTCGTGTTGTAGCTCTTAGCAAACCCACTGAGCGTGAAGATGGAGAATGGTATTTTCAACGCTATGTGGCTGAACTGCCCACTTCCGGAGAAATCGTTATTTTTAACCGTAGTTGGTATAACCGCGCTGGTGTTGAAAAGGTTATGGGATTTTGTACTGATATCCAGTATCAACAGTTCATGGATACAGTCAATGAATTTGAAAGCTTAATCGTCGGTTCTGGAATACAGCTGATCAAATACTATTTAGATATTGATAAAGAAGAGCAAGCTGCTCGCCTACAGTCACGTAAAACAGACCCCCTAAAGCAATGGAAAATTAGCCCGATAGATGAGAAAGCACAGAAGAAGTGGAAGGAATATAGCTTAGCTCGAAATGTAATGCTCCAAAAAACAAGCTCAAAACTTGCCCCTTGGATAGTGGTTGATGCTAACAATAAGAAGTTAACCCACTTAAATCTCATGAGGGATCTCTTATCGAGGATGAATTATCCAGGCAAAGATAAGAAGCTTCTACTGGTAAATTCAGAAGTGGTAATGCCCTGCCCGCCACTTGCAAAAAAAATGCCTGCTTTAGCTCCGTAAATATTGCTTATTTGAAGAATGTGATCGCTTCGCTGATGAGCTCATCTGGTAATTCTTCTGGAATGTAATGGCCGCAAGGTACGGTTTTCCCAGAAACATTCTTGGCAACTTTCTGCCAGTCTTCAAGTGGTTTAAAGCATTTATTTACCAAACCATGCTCTCCCCATAGAACCCTTAAGGGCATTTCTAAGTGTTTTCTTGCTTGACGATCCTCACGGTCATGAGCAAGATCAATGGTGGCTGCCGCACGATAGTCTTCACACATAGCATGCATACTTTGTGGATTACTAGCACCCCTCAAATACTCTGCCCAGTTTTCAGCAGAAAAAATACCCGTTCCAGCATGCCTACCCATATGATTTTTTAACCAAAACTCGGGATTAGCCCCAATCAGCGTTTCTGGGATAGGTTCTGGCTGTATTAAGAAGAACCAGTGCCAATAGCCTTTAGCAAAAGCCATACTGGTGTTCTCATACATGGATAAGGTGGGGGAAATATCTAAGACCATCAAACGCAAAACGCTATCAGGAAAATCTGCTGCCAGTCGATGTGATACACGACCTCCGCGATCATGCCCTAATAAGAAAAAATGATGATGCCCAAGCGCTTTCATCAAAGCATGTTGATCTGCTGCCATAGATCTTTTGGAATAACTGGAATGATCACTCTTACCGTGTGGCTTAGAGGATTCTCCATACCCCCTAAGATCCGCTGCAATCACTGTGTAGTGTTTCGCCAAAGCAGTTGCGGTTTGATGCCATATTGCTTTCGTCTGCGGAAAGCCATGTAATAACAGTAAAGCAGGACCTTTACCACCAACTTGATAGGCAATTTCTAGAGGGCCATCTTCAGATGCAATGATAATTTTCTGTTGTTCAAATCCAGGAAATACTACGGCCATAATGATCTATTTAGATGCCAGCGCCTGAATCTGAGCAACTGTGACATAGCCTTTGTTGTCAGTATCGATATAGCTAAAATGATCATAGATCCTTGGCATGCAGCCTTTTGCCTCTTCTTTAGTAAGCTTACCATCTCGGTTCTTATCGCAGCTTGCAAAACGATCTGCGATCTCTTTATTGCGCACTGAATTATCTGCATGCGCTGCTGTGCATACAGATAATCCAAGCGCAAAATAGAGAAGACTCTTGGATAGTAATGACATAGACTCTATTTAGCCGAAGTTTCCAAGGCAGCACTTACTGCCTTTTTAGCCATAGCAATGAAGGAATCTACAGAACCAGAGGATGTTCGAAAAGATTCTCCTTGAACCGTTACTAAACCCATTCCAATAACTTCATTAGTTCTACTGTCCGTAATTTTATTTTCAACTACCAATGCTGGGGTCTTAGCATTTACGCCTGCAGCAAATGCTGCTGCATTTGTAGCCAACCCAATTGGAGTGAAATTCCAAGGTTTCAAATAGTCATTTGAACTTTCGGCGCCAGTAATCCCAACAGAGACCCTCACAACCCCTGGTCCTGGCTGTGTGACAATTTTAAGATTACCACGAGCATTAACAGATTCAACCATGGAAGCTTGTAATGTAGATTTGGCTTTAGAAATAGATTCTGCGCTAACGTCTTTAGTAGCGCTTTGATTTAAATAAATAGGATCTAATATAACGCTGGTATACATTGCGGGATTAATGCCATCCTTGCGATAACGCCAAATTCTGGTATCAGATGCAGTGGTATAGGTTGACACTAGAAGTGCATAGTTGGGTAAAAAACCAGATCTTGGCATCGGTTCTGAAGCCAATTTCGGCGTGTTACTACAAGCAGCAATTAAACAAACAGAGCCAATGGCTGCTAGATATAGACTAATTTTTTTCATTTTAAATCCCATTTAAAATACAAAGGTACATACAGCAAGCACTATGCCATTCATCATAAGGCCGAATGATGATGAGCGGTTCATTATTCCGCTGCGCATTGCAAGGATCTTAATCCTCAGAAAGAAAAGAAATAACCTGCCCTATTCTGGGGATCTATTCAGCAAGTAGTAAATTGACACAGAAATGGTTTATCGGGCTTAAAGAGACATTGCAAGATTAGAGGCTCCTTAGGACTTTAAAGATACAAAGCTCCTAAGCCTCAGTAAGCGCTGAGGCGAAGACCTTAAATCATTAGCTGAGATCCGATGAAAAGTTAAAGGCGCTTACCAGTAATTGCGGTGTCGTTGTAAGACCTACTTTTATAAAGGCCCTTGATCTCATTGTTATTGACAGCCATTCTTACAAAATGTGAACTTTTGTCACGATCAAGGTATGTAAAGCTTAAAGTCGAACCATCTAATTTAGGATTAAGAAGGGGTTGCGAGTCATTACCAATTTGAAGAGTGCCGCCTATTTTTTGATAGTGTTGAGACAGTTTTAAAGTCGTCCTAGCTGGCTCCATTCCTGTAATTATCCATTCCCCCGCCACTTGAGCAGGAACAACCCAATAGTAGGCTTTAGCAGGAGTATCAATTTCAATATCCGCTTCCCAATCGCCCATATTAAATGCGTGCGATGTGACTCTCGTACCAGGCTTCATCTTTAATATGGTGGGACGTAAGGCGATATTCAGATCAGGCAATAAATACATCGTAACCACAGTTGCCTTACTGAAATCTTCTTTAAAGATATCGCCATTAATAATCTTCACACGATCACTAACGCCAGAGCGGTCGGCATTACGTTGGGCTAGTTTCGCCATTTCTGGATTAAATTCAATTCCGATAGCACGTGCTCCAAAATCTTTGGCAGCTGCAATCGCGATTCTGCCGTCTCCAGAGCCAAGGTCATAGAGTAAATCGTTGGAGGTTACTTTGGCTGTTTTCAGCATGTTAGCAAGTAATTCATTGCCAGTGGGCACCCAAACCACGTCTTTACCTTCTTGACCAATGCGAGGATTATATTTATCGTCACCACCGTCTACATAGTTTTGGGCCAATGTATTTAGAGCAAAAAAGGTACTAAAGATAGCAAACCAAACTTTAAAATGCTTCATAGAATTTCCATAAAAAGAAAGTAAAAAGGTGCTTTATTAGATTACAGGATTAAGAAAAACACATCATAAAATAAAAATCGTAGGTCTGCTCCAAAACAATAATAATCTTCAGATCAGTCGCTCTCGTACCTTGGCTGTCACCCACTCACTCACCGCTACCGTGGCAAGAATAACGATAAGCAGCATGGTTACTTTGGGCCAAGCGAGCGTATTGAGTGCAGCCTCCAGTTTGACACCAATTCCGCCTGCACCCACCAAGCCCAACACAGTTGACTCCCGGATGTTGATGTCCCAGCGAAAGACACTGATGCCCGCCAGCGTGGGTGAAATTTGTGGCAACACCCCCCAGGCCATGGTTTGTGCTTGGCTTGCGCCCGTGGCCTCGATGGCCTCTACTTGCGCTGCATCTATCTCTTCAATGGCTTCGTAGAGCAACTTTCCGATGAAGCCGATAGATCGCAAGGCAATTGCAAAGACGCCAGCGAGTACCCCAGGGCCTAGAATGGCCACTAGCAGCAAAGCCCAGATCAGCGAATTAATAGAGCGTGAGCCGACGATCAGCAGTAAAGCAATAGGACGCACAAATCGGGTACTTGGCGTCGTGTTACGCGCCGCCAAAAAAGCCACTGGCACCGCCATGATCAGGCCGATTAACGTTCCAAGAGTGGCAATATTGATGGTTTCCCAGAGTGGCCACCAGAGTTCGTTGACGAAGCTCCATGCAGGCGGCATCATGCGCGAACCGATATCCTTCATTTGGGCAGGTGCGTCTGTGACGAAAGCCCAAATCGTATCTTTTGTCATCACTTGGAAGGTCCAAGACACAAACGCAAGCGTAAGCACCCAGGCCGCAAACACAATCAGTTCATTGCGGGGGGTGCGTTTCTGCCATACCGGCATGGAAGAAGTATTCAAAGTCACTGAATGCGCTTTCTGAGCCAGCCCGAGCTGTACTCAGCTACCATTACAATCGCAATAATGACCAGAATAATGGCGGCAGCTGAATCAAATTCGTAGCGGTCCATGGCTGTATTAAGCGTTGCACCTATTCCGCCAGCACCCACGATACCAATCACAGCTGATTCTCGAAAGTTAATATCGAGCCGGTAGAGTGATAGACCCACCAGCCGTGGCATAACCTGCGATAACACCGCAAAGTCGAGTATCTGCAGATACCCAGCACCAGTTGCTCGAAGGGCCTCAAGCTGTGAGGCTTCTATCTCTTCAATATCCTCGGCCATCAGCTTGGCCATGAAGCCTATGGTGGCAAAAGTCAAGGTCAAAAAACCAGCGAATGGTCCAAACCCGAACATGGCAACCAGAAAGATAGCGATGATGATTTCATTAAGCGTTCGGGACAAGGCCACAAAACTGCGACAGATGAGATAGACCCAGGTCGGCGCAAGGTTTCGGGCGGCGCCCACTGCAACAGGGATCGACAACACAACGCCAAGTGCAGTAGATGTGACCGTCATTGTCAGACTCTCCTGAAAGCCAATAACAATGTCGCCCCATCGGCTGGTGAAATTCGGATGTAAAAAGCCAAGGATGAAAGCCCATCCGCGCTCAAGCCCTTGGATGGCTCGCGCCAAGTTCACCTCCAGCGAACCAATACCTAAAATTAGGTAGAGGATTGCGCCGATATACAAAGCCCAGCGCGCGTAAGGACTGGAAATGAATTTCGGGCGCCGCCACTGTCGCTGGAGTTTCGGTACTTCTACTACTGCATCGGTCATAAAGAAGCAGCCAGCGTTAAATCATTGTTTCCTTGATTACTGTTACTCAAATCATCTCTGGCTGATGCTTGCATACTTTGAGTAATTGCGGTCCAGTCCTCATCGCCATATATATTGGTCAATATGGTCTTGTCGATATTGGCGGCCGGACCGTCATAAACCACAATGCCGGCACGCAGACCTACAATCCTTGGCAGGAACTCGGTTGCCAGCACAACATCGTGTATGTTCACGATCGCAGCAAGCCCGCGCTCCTGACATAGCTCCAAAATCAGACGCATGATCTGGCGCGAGGTTTTCGGGTCAAGGCTGGCTGTAGGTTCGTCCACTAGCAGCAGCTTTGGGCTTTGCATCAATGCCCTCGCAATGCCGACGCGCTGGCGCTGCCCACCTGAAAGCGCATCTGCGCGCTTATTTTCCATGCCACCCAAACCCACACGTTCAAGGAGTAAGTAGGCCTGCGCAATGTCATCACCCTTAAATCGCCGAAACCAACTGGCCCAGAATCCGGTATAGCCTAGGCGGCCTGACAGCAAATTTTCCATCACGGTCAAACGTTCGATGAGAGCGTACTCTTGAAAAATCATGCCGATTTGGCGGCGCGCATTGCGCAGACCACTTGAACCTAGTACGCTTAAGTCTTGCCCATCCAGCTTAATCACCCCTCCGCTCGGCTGAACCAAACGATTGACGCAACGAATGAGAGTTGACTTACCAGCCCCTGATGGACCGATTAGCCCTATCATCTCACCTGCACCCACGCTCAGAGTCACCCCGTTAAGTGCAAGGTCACCTGTTGGGTATCGTTTTTCCAGCTGGCGCAACTCAAGCATAGTGATATTTCTTTATTTGCAGGCGTAACTCACGTTCATAGCCTGATCGATGTCGCGTACTACTTGCCAGTATTGCTTGTAATTGATAGGCATGAACTTTTCTTGGGGCGGTTCACTCTTACTAAACTCTGCAGCCAATGCCGTTCCTTCCCACTTGAAGTTGAAGAAAGCCTGCTTGATCTTTTCTGCCAGTTCTGGCTTGAGGTTGTACACATAACCATAACCAGTTGTCGGGAAGGTTTGGGATGTGTAAATGACCTTAGTCTGGTCTGCTTTGACCGCACCACGCCCGATCATTCTCTCCTTTACGGAGTTGGCAATGGCCGCTGCTGGATAGTCCTTATTGGCAACACCCAGAATCGAGTTGTCATGCTTGCCACTAAACACAGGTGTGTAATCTTTACCGCTTTCCATTTTGTACTTATCGCGCAGCAATGCGGCCGGAGCTTTATATCCAGAGTTGGAGGTTTCCGAGGTGAATGCTAAGCGCTTACCTTTAATATCCTCAATCTTCTCAATACCGCTCCCGGGATAAGTAATGATTTCCATCTCGTAACCGAATTTGTTATCTTTAGAGGCCATCATGGCGAAGGGCACAAAACCAGCGCAATTGACAGCGATCGGGTTCGAGCCTGTATTAAAGCCAGCGACGTGAAGGCGACCTGCACGCATGGCTTCTAACTGGGCAGCATTGCTCTGCACCGGGAAAAACTGGACTTTTTTGCCGGTTGTCTTGGCCAAGTGCTCAATAAAGCCATCCCAGATCTTGGCGTAAACGGCAGGGTCTTCGACGGGAGTGTAAGCAAATACGAGTGTAGCTGGGTCTATGAACTCAGATGCATTAGATGGTGGATCTGCCACCAAATCACCGTTGGTATCTTTAAAACGAGGATCCATTGCCTGGATGGTAGGAGCCAATGTTGTTAGGGCGGCGACGAATATGGCGGACAAAGCGAATCGCATTAGGATCTCCAGATATGACAAAAAGTAGATTCTCACAACTTTGGATGACAGTTCCGTGACATTCAAGTGACTTTTACTAATCTTATTTTTGGTTTTACTCCAAAACTATGTCAAGAGCTTTAATAATCACTCCATTAAGATATAAAAATGAGTACTTGGTTCAATTCAGTCGACATCTATTGCGAGCGCTTAGATGCGAGTTTTTGGGCTGAGCCCTTTAACGCCATTAGTAATCTGTCGTTCATCATTGCAGGATTTTTTCTGTGGCGACTAAGCTCTTCCCTTTCAAATCTGATGGCCATTCTGATGATCCTCATTGGCCTGGGTAGTTTTAGCTTTCATACTTTTGCTAATCGCCTTACCGGCCTACTTGATGTCTTAGCAATTGCTCTGTATTTACTGATCTTTGCATTTTTAATCCCCAAGCAATGGTCAAGAAGCTCGATTTTTATTCAGCTAGGGTCAGCTCTACTATTCATCATCAGCATTGTTTGCGCTCAATTACTTATCAGTCACTTAAAGCCAGATTTACCATGGTTACCATCCGGGATCTACCTAGGCGCTTGGTTAGCGCTGATGGTTTACGCTTTGATGACCCAATATTCAAATACGTCAGCAGCTCGTTTCTTATGGCTGGCGGCCATCGTTTTTTCATTCTCCCTACTGAGTCGTCAACTTGATATGCCCTTATGTGACTTCATTGGTGGTTCACATTGGTTATGGCACTTACTTAATGGGCTAACCTTGTATTTGACCAGTTATGGTCTTTGCCTAAAGCAGTGCCCTAAATTACTGTAGCACTAAATTTTCCGAATTTTCAACATACCCTACTTTGCTTGCATCTTATTGACTAAGCAGTCTATAAATAAATTGGGACTGCCTAGCACTATTTAAGCGTGCGACCTATGTCTTGGAGGGTTGCGTTACTGATTAACAAATTGTCGGGGGTAAAAACAATGCTAAAGGCAATGCTTGAAAGAAAAAAACCCCCACCAGTGCTGATGAGGGTTTCAGAGTTCTCGTGTGACCTAATTTGAAATCAAATAGGGTCAACGATGTGCGATGCTTAAATTAAGGTTTTAGCTGACCCCTAATTTCGCCACCCTTATTTGCAGCACTATGGACATTGATATAAAGATTTCCACTCTTCAAACTTTGAAGTTGAGCAGTAGTCAATTTAGCACCAGCTGGAACAGACCAAACATTGTCTGCCGTTTTTGCAAATGGAACAATTACAGGACCATTCTGGCCCATGGGTGCTTCATGAATATGCGCCATAGTTGCATCTACACCTGAAGTAGTAACGCTACCTGAAACTGATCCATCAGGGCCAACCATAATCGAACCCTTACCCGAAGCTGAAGTGGTAACAGGGGGAACTTCCTGAGATCCAGCGAGAGTTACATTCATTGACTGTGCAAAGACAGTTAAAGAAGCCATGCCAAAGCAAAGACCTACTAAAGCTTTTATGATTATTTGATTCATTTTCATCTTTATCTCCTATTAAGTTAAATACCATACCCAGATTATCATCATTTTGACAATAAGGTATTTGAGCAGAAACGTTTAATTTAGGCTATTTAACGGTAATATCTACAGTAACTGACTATGTCTATACTAAAAAATATCACAAACGAATCTATACTAATTTCTCAAAAAAATATTGGTCATTATGATCAAAATGCCATATCTTATGACGTAGGTACGCAAGATCATGATGTCAGTCAAAATATCAATGCCTTCTTAAGGGCGATAAAGGCTGAACCACCATTTCATCTGCTCGATTTTGGATGTGGCCCGGGAAGAGACCTGCAAACCTTAGCTCAACTTGGACATGTCGCTATTGGTCTTGAAGGAAGCCCAAAAGCTGCTCAAATAGCCCGAACCAAAAGTGCTTGCAAAATTTTAGTGCAAGATTTTTTTAACTTAGATCTACCAGAGAATACTTTTGATGGTATTTTTGCCAACGCGTCGCTATTTCATATCCCCAATAAGCTATTACCAAAAGTGCTGGGTCATTTATGGACAAGCTTAAAACCAAATGGCATTCTATTTAGCTCAAATCCACGTGGCAATAACGAGGAAAGCTGGTACGGAGATCGTTTTGGCTCGTATCATGATTTGGAAGGCTGGCGATCTTTTATGACAAATGCACAGTTCACCGAAATTGAATACTACTACAGGCCAGTTGGACTCCCATTTGAGCAACAGCCTTGGCTAGCAAGTGTTTGGAAAAAAGAAATATTTGCCTAAATAGCTTATTTCTAAGTCAATTGAACTCAAGAAGAGCCTTTCTTTATACCTGCAGTGTTTACTTTTTATGTTGGACAGAACAATCGCGCGCACAAGGAATGTACATGGATTTCGCTAACCCTAATATGATGCGTGACTGTTGGATTGTTAATGATGGTGTGATGGGGGGTGTATCTCAATCGAGTCTTCGCCAAGATGTGCATGGTTTGTTTTTTGAAGGTGTGGTTTCGCTTGAAAATAACGGTGGGTTTGCATCCATGCGCTCATCCGTAAGATTTCCCCGAGGAACTCAACTGCTTGAGCTTTTAGCAAAAGGTGATGGCAAGCACTATAAGTTAGTCTTACGTACTGAGTTAGCGCCACGGGTGTCATATGCAGCAGATTTTATCGCTGAACCGACTTGGCAAACTTATCGCTTTAATTTAAGTCAATTTAAATCAGCTGTACGAGGACGAGCTGTTAATGCTCCATCCCTATCATTTTCTGATGTGATTGAGTTTGGCATTTTGATTTCTAATAATCAAGTAGGAAGCTTTGCTATCCAATTAAAGACGCTTCAATCCGTTGATAGGCTAAATTAGCCATTGTGCAAAAACTAATGTCTAATGCCTTGGAATATCAAGCGTCGTTACACGTGTTAACTCTCGTTTGTGAGTCTTATCATCAAAAGGACGGCCACGATGCATGGTTGTGCGATTATCCCAAATAACCAAATCACCCACAGTCCACTCATGGCTATAAACAAATTGAGGTTTTGTAGCGTGCTCAATCAAGTCGCGAAGTAATAAGCGCCCTTCTGGAATTGGCCACTCAACAACATGATCTGCATGAGAGGCAAGATAAAGTGCTTTTTTCGATGAATTTTCAACAGTCCTAACTAACGGATGATTTGCACCAGGTAATTTTGCACGTTCCTCAAGTGAAAAATCAAATCCCATGGTGTGCCTCGAATACACAATCGAATGATGAACATGTAAATTTTCGATAGTCACTTTCATTTGATCATCTAAAAAGTCGTAGGCAGTTCGCATATCTGCAAATTCAGTATCAGCACGAACCGAAGGAATTGTCCGGGCACACAGCATTGAGTAACGGCCTGGAGGATTCTCAAATGAGGCATCTGTATGCCAAATACGATTACTGATATTGTTCATACGCCTTCGATCATCAGCAGCCATGATTTCACCATCTTGAGCTACGTTTGAGATATCAGTTAAAGCATCATTTCCAAAACGATTTTTACTCAGTACTGAATTTGAGGTTTTGGTATGCAAAACTCCATCTAGGCGCTTGGCAAAATCAAGTTGATCCTGTAATGAGAGCTGTTGAGCCTTAAAAACTAAAACTCCATATTCAGACATTGCTTTTCGCAGATGAGAAAGTGTCACTTCATCATTGATTTCACGTAAGTCAATAGAGCTAACTTCTGCTGCAAAAGTCGGATGAAGTTTTTTAAATGAAATATTCATATTCTTACGTAATCAATCAAATAATTGAGTGTTTTTAATAAGTTTTTAAAGCTAATCAATTAATCTAGGGTTACCTGATTATCACGAGCAACTTTTCCCCATTTTGCAATTTCAGACTTAACATATGCATCAAACTGCTGTGGAGATGAACCAACTATTTCAGCACCTAAGCCATTTAACTTTTCTGCAATATCTGGCATTTTTAGAATATTTAAGATTTCTGTATTTAGACGATTAATTATTGGCTGTGGAGTACCAGCAGGCACCATTACTCCACCCCATGAGACCGCCTCAAAACCAGGCAAAGTTTCTGAAACAGTAGGTACATCTGGAAATGAGGGCAAGCGCTTAGTGCTGGTAACGGCTAGAGCACGTAGTTTGCCAGAACGTACGTGAGGAGCTGCTGCAATGGCAGTTGGTAGGGCTACGTTTACCTGTCCAGCCATCACATCAACCAGTCCAGGAGCATCGCCCTTATAAGGTATGTGCTGCATCTTGATCCCCGCCATAGCATTGAATAATTCACCCGATAGATGATTAGATGCTCCATTTCCAGCAGAGGCAAATGTCACTTTTCCTGGGTTGGCCTTAGCATATGCGATCAGGTCATTTACTGAGTAAATGGGCAAGGATGGTGAAACTACAATAAATTGCGGAACAATAGTAGTCAGGGTAATCGCTGAGAAATCTTTAATCGCGTCATAAGGAAGTTTCTTATAAATAACGGGATTAATTGCATTAGGACCAAGATTTGCCATTAAAAGTGTATAGCCATCTGGAGGTGATTTAGCAACAAATTCAGTAGCAATAATTCCATTTGCGCCTGGCTTATTCTCCACATTAACAGATTGCCCTATTGATTCAGAGAGCTTTGTGGCAATTAATCGCGCTGTAACGTCTGATGCCCCACCTGGTGGATAGACAACGATAAATTTAATTGGCTGCTTGGATGGCCAAGTTTGAGCTTGAGCAAAGGCAAAAGAAAAAACAGATACTGAAATAAAAATTAAGGACTGAATAAATTTATTTTTCAACATGGCTGCCTTCATCAATAAAATAAATAATGTATAAATATTAGTATGTCGTATTTTTTGCTATGGTAATTACTGATTTAGCCAAACTAAGGGTTTTTCCTGATCTAATACCTTTGGGCTTGCTCAGCTATTCTTTACAAGCTTGCCTAAAGTGTTGTAATTAATATTTAAAACATTCATTGACGCACTATGGTGACAATTTATTTGTACTGAAGAGATCAGGTTTAGACCACATTTATGAGCTTTTTAAGATGATCAAAACCCACTCTTGTAGTGGTGCTAAAAAATAGGTCAGCCCCCATTAATCACTTAACAAATGGGATTCAAGCAAAAATTCGATTTTCCTGATAGCGTTACTATTATTCTAGTAAGGAGCTAGCTCATATGAAACGTATTTTCCTTTTCTTATTGACTAACATCGCCATTATGTTGGTGATCACGATCATCATCAATATTTTTGGATTGGGACAAGTATTAGACGCACAAGGTAGCGATCTTGATCTCACCTCATTACTGATGTTGTCGGCCGTTGTTGGAGTCACTGGATCATTCATCTCTTTAGCAATGTCAAAATCAATGGCTAAGCACTCAACTGGCGCTTATGTTATTACGCAAGCTCAAAATGAACAAGAGCAGTGGCTAGTTAGCACGGTAGCTCGCCAAGCACAGGCTGCAGGTATTGGTATGCCTGAAGTGGCGATTTATGACTCTCCTGATATCAATGCATTTGCAACTGGCATGCTACGTAATGATTCCTTGGTAGCGGTCAGCACTGGACTATTGCGAGGCATGACTCGTGATGAGGCGGAAGCAGTACTAGCCCATGAGGTTAGTCACGTTGCCAATGGTGACATGGTGACTCTTGCGCTTATCCAAGGGGTTGTTAATACCTTCGTGTTCTTCTTATCAAGAGTTGTTGGACACATTATTGACCGAGCGGTTTTTAAGACAGAGCGAGGTCATGGGCCCGCCTATTGGATCACCACAATCATTGCGCAATTAGTACTTGGTGTCTTAGCCAGTGCAATTGTGATGTGGTTTAGTCGTCATCGCGAGTATCGTGCGGATGCTGGAGCTGCTAACCTTGAAGGTAAGCAAAAAATGATTAGCGCCCTTGAGCGTCTCCAAAAATCATCCAATCAACCCCATCTGCCGGAGCAATTAGAGGCTTTTGGCATCTCTGGCAATATGGCAACGGGCATAAAGAGCTTATTTGTGAGTCACCCACCATTAAGTGAGCGGATAGAGGCATTACGCCGCATTTCTACCTAAGAATTTCTCTTGATAAAACATTGGATTCATTTCAGCGGGTCTCATGATTGATAACTTTGGTCCTATTATCTTGCTTGAAATAGTGTTGGTCTTTGGTGGGGTTTTACTTTTTGCATGGTGGCAATTACGTGACCTTCGAAAGGAGCGAAAGAAAGATCCGAAGATAAACGAACAAAATAAAAAGCAAGACTAGGCAGAAAACGGTCGATAACTGGTAAGGATTCAAATAAAAATGGGTCTATGTAATAAAGAGTCCAATGGGTTTTGTTGTAGAAAATAACTAATTAGTGTGGTCAGGATAGACCCCCTTAAAAGTATCCCTAGTGAGATCAATACAACCTCCATTTTCATACACCCCCTGAGGATCTCGATATTTCATCATCATATTAATACAGCTTTGCAATTTCACATGGGAGTCTAGAGTTTGCTCTACTAATTCCCTCACTAAATCCTCATTGATTTCTAAGCTACCTAATTTATCCTCTCTAACACCATGTCGCCAGTGGTAAATTTCAAGACACTTAGTCTCCAAGGTATATGGTTTAGATTTATCCCAAAGGTTTGTAAATAGACCTCCACCCATATAAATTACCCACGAGCCTTCATATCCTTGTACATTGGATGAGAAATCATCAGGGTTTTTGAACCAGACACGATCGCCGGGCACATAACAGCGCATTGGAAATGGAGTCGCCGATGATCCGATTTCTAATAAAAATGCATTCAAGAAATCATCAGCGACTAAGGCTTTTTTCCTCGACTGTAGTTCTATTTCTTTTAATTTTGCTGGATTGCTTAGGCTCAATTCAATTGCCAAGCTATGTAACATTAAGTACTCAGTAGCTCTTTGACAAGAAAAAGAAAAATGCTCCCCTGAAATATCAGGACATAGCGCCCGCTCAATTCCATCAACTAAAGAAGCACCCTCTTTCAAAATAAATCCCCCATCTACAACATGAATCCAATATGCCTCTGGCCTAGAGATGCCGTTTGTATCAAAGTTCAATTCAGTCCTTCTGGCGAGGCCTGATAAATTTATCCTCATTCTGATATTTGCTTCCAACTCATTCAAGCTAGAAAAGTCAAAAATGAGTGGACTTACTGCCATGCTAAGAACGATTTCAAGGGCCATATCTGGTGCTGACGACTCAGACAACAACCCAAGACTTGCTGCTAAACAGGAAGTGTCTGCATGTTGGCAAAGTTTGTGTAAGGTATCATTTGCATAAACTCTGATGTACTGCACTCCATCTTTATGCTCTTGGCTGATTTCAACATATGGGGAAACGCCAACCTTATCGCACCATGCTCTGATTCCATCAAGAAACAAATCATTATTAATAAGTGCGGTGACAATCTGCAATCCACCATGACTTTTACATAAGTGGTTCATAAACGTCTCCGTTCAATTATTTGGGTACGTAAGCAATTCTGCTACACTCAATATCGCAAGTATCATTATTCCTGCGAATTTGTAAGAATGCTAATTAAAGTTATTGCTTTACTGAGTAAAACACTGATTGACAGCAATCAGGCTGTCTAAACCCACCCTTTTATCCTCTAAGTAAAATTCTCCACCATTGAAAGCGCAGCCAGATATCAGAAAGTTGAAAAGCAAGCTCTTGTTGCATGCGTCTAAACCATTGATCTAAAGCGACACCTCGAGCATCATTAGTCACTAAAGCATACTCACCAATCATTTTTAGGCGACCAAATAATACCGCTGTAACTATATCAGCCGAGCTAGGTTTATTGCCAAATAAAAAATGATCTGGAGTTGGTAGTTGATTTAAATAGTCGCCTATACGATTACGCTCTACCGTCATCTTTTCCTCTAAGCTAGCGCCCTGAGTAAAGTAAGTAATGCGCGATTGGTTTAAATCAATCTTTGCTTGCAATGCTGTAGGATTTTTTGCTGTTGTAAGTTGAGCCTGAAGGCTTTTAATGATGCCGCCCAAGGCACGCGGAAAAATAAACTTCAAGATTGGTAAATGAAGCATAGCCTTACAAAAGGTCAGGCGCTCAATCGGGATTGCATAGTGTGCTTTCACGACTGACTCAATTTGAGGAGCTAAATTTACATCGATATCAAGCCATTGATTGCCCGCTTGGGTTGCTGCTAAGCGCAAGATATCTTGGCTATCAATCAAGATAGTTTTGCCATCCACTAAAGTAGGTACAGTCATGTGGGGGTTAAGCGCGATATACCAAGGGGCAAGTTGCTCTTTGCGAACATGGATATCCATATGATGATTTTCAAATGGTATGTGTGCTGTATTTAATGCTAAACGACCAATCATCGAATAATATGATGGCGGAGCGCTATAGAGGATCATTAATATATTCACCTTAAGGGATTTGTACTAAAAATCAGTTTAACAAGAACTCACCTTACTCTAAATTGATAGATACTCGGCGACTTCAACTAAATTACCATCGGGATCACGTAAATAAACAGATCGGATTGGTCCTAATGCACCCCTTCTGGGTACTGGACCCACATCAATCGCTACTCCAATATTTTGAAGATGCGATATAAAGTCATCTAATGGTCCTGAAGCTATTAAACAAAAATCACCTGAGCCTATAGTTGGAACCCTTGCCTTGGTAGGAGTTTCGGTCGCTTTATCTTGAAGATTAATTTTAAGCTGGCCAAATCGTAGCGCATGACGTGGCTGCCCTTCTGGTCCTACGAAAAATTCCCTCTCAAAGCCCATTACCAATTCATACCACTGTGTTGTCAACTCTATATCAGTGACCGTCAACACAATATGATCAATGCGATCAATCATTTTTTTCATATTATTGGGTCAATAAAAAGTAAATTACCAGTCATTAAAGTGTTCTTCAAATTTGAGCTTTATTGGTGTAGTACTCATCAGGCAAAGCTCTTCTTGTATATAGCATATAGGAATTACACATTATTTCAAATCTAGATAAACCCTAATGATCAAAACATGAGCTAATGACTCTAGCCCCTTTCTATTTATAGTCAAATCTGCAGTATTGCTGTTCACGTCCCAGCACATTAGCCTAAGAAGTTTTATAAAAGAGCTAAATAGCTAGTTAAGCAATGGTTTTAAAGTGTTTAGATTTGGTGTGGCATCCGCAGGGGCTCGAATCGTTTGAGGTGGAAATTTGTCGGATTAATCGACAGAATGAAAATTGTTACTACTTTAAGTTAACCCCAACTTTTTTCCCTGCCTCACAAATATCTTGCCAAGTTTTATCATCAATTTCAAAGCCTTCTGCTAAGCGTAGTGCCATCATTTTTCGTTCGGGCTCGCCAGCTAGCATCACCGGAATACCAGCCTCGCTGGCTGGGCTTTGATATACCCAATCAATAAATGAGTTTGTTTCTAATTCAAATTGCTCTTTTGAGCTCATGCAAACAGGGTTGATCAAAATTGATAGCATCCCATTCCAGATAGCACGTTTTTTTATTTTCGGTGGCTTCCAAGTACCGCCCCCAGTTAATGCACCCCCCAGTAATTCACAGGCTATGGCCAAGCCCGAGCCTTTATGCTCTCCAAAAGGCATTAAAGCTCCTAAATTACCAGCAGCATCTGGCTTTACAACAACGCTTGGATCGGTGGTGGGCAAGCCCTGTTGATTGATCAAAAACCCAGGACTAACTTGTTTGCCAGTATTGTGAGCAACCCTCATCTTGCCCTGCGCAGAGCGGCTAGTAGCAAAATCTAAAATAAATGGCTCACGATGAGTAATCGGCACGCCAATACAAAATGGATTAGTGCCATGTCTACCTATAGCGCCACCCCAAACGGCTACAACTGGAGCAGAAATAACATTCACTAGGTGAATTGAAACTAAACCCTCCGCTGCAGCCATTTCAGCGAAATGCCCAATACGACCCAAGTGGTGAGCATGCGATAAGGACACAATACAACTTCCTAATTTTTTTGCCCTAGAAATCCCCATCGCGATTGCTTCTTCGCCGACAATTTGCCCAAAGCCTCCGCACCCATCAAGTACTAACATACTACCTAGGTCACTTGTTACCTTAATGCTTTGATTGGGCTGCAAAGAACCTTCTTGAAATGATTCGATGTAACGCGGGATCATTCCCGCACCGTGGGAATCATGCCCCTTTAAATTTGCCTGAACCAAGTTTGTGCAAACCCGCAAGGCTTCGACCTCAGTACTACCAGTAGCTCTAATTATTTGAGCAATTTTAGTTTTTAGATCTTCAGCATGAAAAATTGGCATAGTAATTTAGTTTATTGTTCTTTATGGTGGATGATTGATTATTAAAGCCCTGCCTAAGATCAACTGTACTCTAGACAAGCACACCCATGATCAACCTCAATCGAGCTAATAGGTCAGCCCGGGTTTACATTACATAAGAAGATTTTTGGCCTGCCCGGCACGATTCGAACGTGCGACCTACGCGTTTTAAAGAATTGTCTCTAAACGATTAAACTCACTATTCAGTAATTTAGAGTGAAAATTGACGACTGTGTAAGCGGCTTGTGCCAAACCTTCCATTTTTCGCAGTCCGTAGGCCTCTACTTTTGCCCTATCTTGCTCGCTATCAATCCCTAAAGGAATGTTCGCTTTCTCGATGATAGTCGTAGAATAAATAAACGCTGCATCTAAGTTAAGCCAGCCGATTAAAGTCTTCAGTCTTGCCGTCTCTGGTATTGATTGGCCATTGATCCATTTTCTCGCCGATTCACGA
>JABMMT010000178.1 GCA_013205155.1 Betaproteobacteria bacterium
CTCATTTAATCCCTTTATGAAGCGTGAGCTCGCAATTGTTTTGCAGCCTCAACCATGTTTCTTAATGCTGGAATGACTTCTAGCCACTGTCTTGTCTTTAGACCACAGTCTGGATTTACCCAAAGTCTTTCAGCGGGAATCCGTTCGGTAGCTTTTAGCATGAGACTTACCATTTGATTTTGGGTTGGGATGTTTGGTGAGTGAATGTCGTAAACACCTGGCCCAATTTCATTGGGGTACTTAAAGGTATCAAAGACATCAAGTAGCTCCATGTCTGAACGAGAAGTTTCAATCGTGATGACATCTGCATCCATCTGAGCAATCGCTTCAATAATGTCATTAAATTCTGAGTAGCACATATGGGTGTGTACTTGCGTTTCATCTTTAACCCCGTTAGCAGTAATTCTGAAGGATTCAACTGCCCAGTCAAGATAGTGTTTCCATTGAGATTTTCTCAATGGCAAACCTTCACGCAAAGCAGCCTCATCAATTTGAATAACTTTGATTCCCGCTTTTTCTAAATCTAAAACTTCATCACGAATAGCTAGGGCTAATTGATAACATGATACTGAGCGAGGTTGATCGTCACGTACAAATGACCAGTTCAGAATGGTTACTGGACCTGTCAGCATTCCCTTCATTGGTTTTTTAGTCAAGGATTGTGCATAACTTATCCAATCGACTGTCATTGCTTTAGGACGACTAATATCACCAAATAAAATTGGTGGCTTTACACAGCGAGATCCGTAAGACTGAACCCAGCCAAATTGACTAAATGCATAGCCATTCAACTGTTCTCCAAAATATTCCACCATGTCGTTACGCTCAGCTTC
Organism: Betaproteobacteria bacterium; assembly: GCA_013205155.1. Classification (GTDB taxonomy): domain Bacteria; phylum Pseudomonadota; class Gammaproteobacteria; order Burkholderiales; family Burkholderiaceae; genus Polynucleobacter. The sequence continues at coordinate 834 of JABMMT010000178.1, forward strand.
GCCGTGAACTAAGACATCTAACTCTAAATTTTCTTGTTCATTGATACTACGGGCTATTTCATGCTCCATCGCTTTTCGGTAGTCTGCGTCATTTAGCTCTCCCGCTTTGTATTGACTTCGAGCTTGTCTGATTTCATGAGTTTGCGGGAATGAGCCAATTGTGGTGGTGGGATATTTAGGCAACCTTAAGATAGCCGCTTGTTTAGCGGCTCTGACTTCGTAGTGAGATTCTCGCTCTCCCATTTTTGGCTTAATTTTTGATAAAGCATCTTTTACTAGTGGATTATTGACTAGTAGAGAATTGCGACGTGCCTCGATTGCAGACTGATTGAGCGCTAATTGTTCAGATACAGACTGTCGACCTGTGTTTAATGCTTTTGCTAAAACCTCTAACTCAGCCAATTTTTGTGCGCTAAATGCAAGCCAGTTTTGAATTTGTTTATCGAGTTTTTGCTCGCTATTTAAGTCGACGGGAGAATGAAGTAATGAGCAAGAGGGAGCAATCCACAATTTGTCACCCAATTTCTGAGCTATCGGCTCTAACCAGTCTAAGGTTTTATTGAGATCTGTTTTCCAGATATTGCGTCCATTAATGACGCCTAATGATAAAACTTTTTGTATTGGTAGCAAGTTTAGAATTAAAGGAATCTCTTCTCTAGCATTTATCGCATCAATATGTAGTCCATCTACTGGTAAGTTGCAAGCAAGGTAGCGGTTATCTTCTAAGCTACCAAAGTAAGTGGCTAAAAGAATCTTCATTTTGTTTGACCTGAGGTGATGATAAGCCTGCTTAAATGCATGCTGCCAATCCTCATCTAATTCTGTAACTAGTATGGGTTCATCAATTTGTGTCCACTGGGCACCATGATTGGCTAACTCTTCTAACAACTGCCCATAAATCGGCAGTAATTTACTTAATAAATCTAACTTGTTAGAGCCATCTTTTGCTTTTCCAAGCCATAGATATGTAACGGGCCCAATAATGACAGGCTTAGCATTGATGCCTTGTTTTTTTGCTTCTGCTAATTGTTCAAGCAAACGCGATGAATCGAGCTTAAATTCTGTACTGGCGGTAAATTCCGGAACGATATAGTGGTAGTTTGTATCAAACCATTTTGTCATCTCGCCAGCAGCCACACCACCACAGCACTGAGCATGATCATCTGAGCTAGCTACTGACCGCCCTCTCGCTACCCGAAAGTAGTTATCTAAAGTATCGCCATGAAAATCTTTTACCCGCTCAGGCAGATTTCCTAGCGTAAAACTCATATCTAGTACTTGGTCATAAAAAGCAAAATCGCCGACAGGCACCCAATTTAGAGATGATTGGTCTTTCCAGTGACGCTGTCTGAGTAAGGCGCCTTGAGCGATCAGTTCTTCTTTAGAAATCTCGCCCTTCCAATAGGATTCCAATGCAAATTTCAGTTCGCGTTTAGCGCCAATGCGGGGGAATCCTAAGCTATGTGTACTGACCATGATGATTTGCCTTTGTATTGAGTTATACGGAATCCTAAACAAATTGATTTATGAAGTAAAATGGTATTATTTCAATAATTCATTACTTTTATTCATAATATGATTGAGCGCAACCATTTAGCCATTATTCGCGAGGTTAATCGCTTAGGCTCCCTGACAGCGGCAGCAGAGGCTCTTTTTCTTTCCCAGTCTGCTTTAAGCCATACGATTAAAAAATTAGAGCAATCCTTTGGGACTGCAGTATGGCAGCGTGATGGGCGTAATTTGCGCCTTACACAAGCTGGCAATTATTTGCTCATGGTTGCCAATCGCCTGCTTCCACAACTCGAACGCGCAGAAGAACGATTGGGTCAATACGCCAAACATGAACGAGGTATTCTAAGAATTGGCATGGAGTGCCACCCCTGCTATCAATGGCTATTAAAAATCGTAGCGCCTTACCTTGCACAATGGCCAGATGTGGATGTTGATGTCAAACAAAAGTTTCAGTTTGGAGGTATTGGCGCGCTGTTTGCTTATGATATTGACTTATTGGTAACGCCAGATCCACTTTATAAAGAGGGCTTGGAGTTTGAACCTGTTTTTGACTATGAGCAGGTACTAGTTGTAAATAAAGCCCATCATCTTGCTCAAGAAAAATTTGTTACTCCACAGCAAATAAGTGATGAAATTTTGATTACTTACCCAGTAGAAATTGATCGCTTAGATATCTACAACCAATTTTTACAACCTGCTGGTATTAGTCCAAAAAAACACAAAACTATAGAGACTACCGACATCATGCTTCAAATGGTAGCTAGTGGCAGAGGAGTTGCTGCCTTACCAAGATGGCTTGTTGATGAATATGCAGTTAATTTAGACCTTGTTCCTGTTCAGCTGGGAGCTAAAGGAATAGCAAAACAAATATTTTTAGGTATGCGTGAAACTGATAATGATATTGATTACCTTAAATCTTTTGTAGACATTGCAAAGGTTTAGGTATTCCTACTATCTAGAGATGGAACGTTAATGCATTCAAAAGGACAATGGCGGCACCTATTCCCACAACAAATCCCCCGCTTCAAGTGGGCCTGACTTGTAAGCTACTTGATAGCCTGAAGCAGCATCAATGTAGGTGTCTAATCCCTGCTTAGGCTCAACAGGCATAGTAGGTCTTCAATTTAACAAAAGGTCTATTTTGAAGCCCTTTTTACTAATTAATACTTACCGCGATAATCCTAGAAAACAATCACAGATATAAGAATTTTCAACCTAATACTTTACTCCAAGGACTTACGCACTGCTGTTTTCATCGTAACTAATTCTTCCGCCACTGTTGGATGAATGGCAATCGTTGCATCAAAGTCTTGTTTGGTGGCCCCCATCCTGATAGCAATCGCTATAGCCTGAATGATTTCCGGCGCTTCGTCACCAATCATATGTGCCCCTACGACTTGCTGTGTTTTTACATCAACCAAAAGCTTCATATAAACTTTTTCTAAACGATTTGATAATGCACTTTTTAAGGGCCTGAAGTGCGCCTCATAGATATCTATTTCTTTGTAAAGCTCTAAAGCCTGTTTTTCAGTTAAGCCAACAGTTCCAATAGGTGGCTGGGTAAACACTGCACTTGGCACCTGAGAAAGGTCGACTGTTATTGCCTCTTTACCGAATAGGGTTTGAGCTACTGCATTACCCTCCCGAATTGCAACTGGAGTCAACGCAACACGACTTGAGACATCTCCTACGGCGTAAATTGAATCAATCGAGGATTTGCCATAAGCATTAACCTCTACTGCACCATTTTTGGTAAGGCTTACACCAGTTTGCTCCAAATTTAAATGACGAGTATTAGGGATACGACCTGTTGCAAACATGACTTGATCAATCTGGTGTTGACTATTTCTATTATCTTTAAAAAATATAGAAAATTTACCATCATCATTTTTTTCGATTCGCTCTAGCTCACAAGATAATTCAAATTGAATTCCTTTATTGATGAGTTCCTCTTTAAGGTGTTTACGCACATCGGCATCAAAAGATGCACCTAATATATCTTGCCCTCGATGAACTACCCTTACATGAGAACCAAGGCCATGAAAAATTCCTGCAAACTCAAGCGCAATATATCCAGCGCCAACGATCATGATATTTTGAGGCTGCTGTTGAAGATAAAAAACCTCGTTTGAAGATATTACATATTCAATTCCAGGTATTGACGGCAACGCAGGTTTTCCACCTGTTGCAATCAAGATGTATTTTGCTGTAACTCTTTCTGTCGATTCGCCTTCTATTTGAACTGTATGAGCATCGATCAAAGAGGCATGCCCTTTAAGTACCCGTACATCTGAAGTTAATAAGTTTTTTTCATAAATACTGCTTAGTCTTGATATCTCTTGATTTTTCCCCTCAATAAGGGCTTGCCACGAAAAATTAGGCTCGTCAAACTCCCAACCAAAACCTTTTGAATCTTCAAACATTTCTGAAAAATGCGAGGCATAAACCATCAGTTTTTTTGGTACGCAACCTCGAACAACGCATGTTCCTCCGAACTGAAATTCTTCAGATATTGCAACCTTAGCGCCTAATTGACTAGCGATACGTGCAGATCGAACACCACCAGATCCACCTCCAATAACGAAATAGTCAACATCATAATTATGTGTAGTCATTTTTTTTCTTGTTTAATTTAAATGATGATGTGTGAAAATACTTTTTTTATTTTTGTCTAAAAAGGTATCAGCACTTTAAAGCTGCATAAAATAATATCTGTTCAGAGCAGTCTAGAGTTTAATTTTAGCTAACCAGTCAGAAATCGCCAAGATCAGGTGCTGGAATTAACTTTTAAACTGCTCTTTTTACTTATAAGCTGAGTTTTAAATAAAGAGGTTGTACATCTGTATAAACTTAATTACTTTACGTTTATTTATTTACTTGGATCTTTGGCATAACGTAGATATGGTAATTTAATATCTAATGTACCAAATTGTGCACTGGCTTGTTCATCATTGAGGGCTAGTGCCACGATAAGGTCTTGCCCAGGAATCCAGTTTGCTGGGGTTGCTAATGGCTTACCATCGGTTGTCTGAATAGCATCTAAAGCTCTGAGAATTTCTGCAAAGTTACGCCCGACAGACATTGGGTAAGAGATGGTTAAGCGCACCTTCTTATCTGGCCCAATGATAAATACAGTACGGACAGTAGCACTATGCGCAGGAGTTCGACCATCTGGCAGATATGCGTCTGCTGGCAACATATCGTACAGTTTTGCCACTTGCAAGGCAGTATCGTCAATAATTGGGAAGTCTGCAGGTGCTCCAGCAAAAGCTGCAATATCTTTTTTCCACTTTTGATGATCATCCACACTATCAACCGAAACACCCATTACCTTAGTATTACGCTTGGCAAACTCAGGTGCTAGTTGGGCTACTACACCGAACTCGGTAGTACATACCGGCGTGAAATCTTTTGGATGAGAAAACAAAATAGCATAGCTATCTCCAATCCAATCATGCAAGGTTAACTTACCAGCAGTTGAATCTGCTGTGAAGTTTGGTGAGAGATCGTTAATTCGTAGTGCCATGTTTATTCTCCAAAATGATTGTCATGTTAGGGTTAGAGTACGTAATAATCTTAGTCTATTGAAGTTAATTTAGTAAATATTAGGAGTCTTAAGTGTTTAGCATAATTACTAAATTTGTACGGGACTAGTGAATCCATAAGCGTTACTTTAAGTAACGCTTATGGCTAAATGACTATTGGATTAGGGCCTAGGATAGTCGGTCTAATTATCTTTTTTGTTTAGAGTCTCAATGCGAGTGAGCCTTTCTTCATCAGTTAACTCATCACAACGGCTCGCAAAATCTGGGGTGCGCAGATAGGCCTGTGTACCCTGTCGGGGGCCATAGATCTTCTTAGAAAGTTTAAATACTCCCCAAGTTATAAATGCCATGCTAATGACAGCAATATGACCAAACATGTTGTACGCGATACCGTCAAATTTCTTAAAGTACACGCCAAAGGCAAGACACCAAAAACAAGCAAGCAAGATAGAGGCCGCTAACTTAACTTGTATCGGAGCGTATTTTAAAGGGTTTGTATTAGGATTAATGAGTTTAAAACCTGAGTTAAGTAGGTAATAAAACATCTTTAGTAGACCAAACATAAGCATATCCTTGTGGGTTTGGAATATGCTTTATTCATTAGCAGTCCCGGTTTTTTGACAAAAAATATTAAATGTAATGGGATCTCGCTAAGCAAGACCTATACGCCCATACTAATAGATTTTTGTTACACAGTTGACATAGTCTATAGTCTTAACTCATCACCCGTATCAGTTTTTGATATCAGCACTCAATATCAAATAAACTCCATTAATTCAAGATTAAAAGTGTTTTTCTATTTTGAAGGAATGAAAGGAGTCTTCACGGTTGATTCAGATTAGGAGTTTGCTTCTGGACAGCAACTGCCCAGTTTCCTCTGAGCGCAAAATATAGACCGCCAACCCAAAGAAATAAGTGCAAATTATCGTTCAAGATAAACTGCATCAAACTTTCAGGTTTTATGACAACCCAGATAACGCCTGTTATTACACAGCACATTGTGATGCCACTAAAGCGCGTAATTAAGTCACCTAACTCGGCTACTATTGGGATATCCCTTAGACGTGGAATGGTAGTCAATGCGCCAACCAATAATCCAACTCCAGCAGCAATTTCTCCATAGCATACAAACCACCATACTAATGAGGGCAATCCTAGAGCAGCACCAGTTGCAGGATCAAATGGAAATTTACTAAGGCCTTGTTGTATGAACACGATCGCTAAAGGTATTCTTAATAAAATGTGACTTAGACTAAAGTCTGGTAACTGTTGCCAATAGTTTTTTAAATTAATAAGTTTCATTTTGAGGATCCATTAGGAAGGTTCGAGACACTGAATTATTTACTTTGATATTTTTGTAAAGTTTTAAGAGGCACAAGAGTCAAGGCAGCCTCATGCGATGCTGTTAAATTGACTGGGGGCGCCACTCCAGCCGCCTCAGCCTCAACCCATCTGGTAGTACAGAGACACCATTTATCTCCAGGTTTTAATCCAGCAAAATTCGAGCGAGGTATCGGGGTTTCCAGGTCATTACCACGAGATTTTGTGTAATCAAGAAACTTTTTGGTCATTGTTGCTGCAACCGCATGTTGACCTGGATCATTTTCATCAGTTCGGCAATACCCATCTCTATAAAAGCCCGTGATTTGACTTCCCTTAAGCGGAGCTAGATCTTGTCCTAAAACATTAGAACTTTTGGTCTTTTGAGCAATTGCTGAGAAAGATAAAACTATCAAAGAAAGGAAAAGTAATTTACGAATCATATTTTCCAGATGCAAGAACTATCTGACATATGTGCTCAAGACGCTCAATATGTTCATATGCTTGCCAAGGAGAAACATCGATTGCAACTACTCCATGCCCTTTAATGCCGACAATATCATAGCCAATAAAGCCATTATCATCCAGCTGTAAATTAGCATGGCACTGATCTGCAAGTTGCTGACTAATTGGCTCTACATCTTGTACATTAGGAGCCACCTTTGTATAGCGATTAAGCTCTGGAAATGACTCACTAACTTTACTTAAATCGATGCCAGCGTGCATGGCTGCAATACAGTAGGTTGGGTGTAAATGCACTACCACTCTCACTTCATTGCGATGTTGCCCCATCTTTTTCTGAAGTCCAAAATGCAAAGGTATTTCGCCACTGGGTTTAAGATTTTTGCTTATGTCCGTATACTCAAGCTCTTCCCAAGCCTCACCCAATAACTGAATTTTCTTGAACTGATCAGGCTGTAAGGTTTGCTTACGAACACCGCTGGGAGTAATGTAAAAGTGATCACGATCGTGATGCCTGATACTGACATTACCATCTCTACTGGTAATCCAATTACGCTTGTAAGCGTCTGTCAAGGTATCGCAGATTGTTTCTAGCATTTTCTTATCTTTAAATAAAATTTTCTCGCGTGCCCGCTTATTACAATTTTCTCTTCATGGTAGAAGCAAGGCAAATGTAGTTTAAAAGAAGTCGCCCGAAGGCGACTTAAAGACCTTTTTCAAAGGCCTGGAGAGAATTCAATTTTCTTCCTATTAGGGTTTTCACGTATAAAACTACTAATAAGAGGGTTTTTGCGGCTCTGCACCATAGGCAAATGAAGCGCATACTTTAGGTGTTAACCCTAATACATTTTCATAAAGGAGCCTTATATGACCCAATTCAAACAGTTTTTTGATAACTTCATCGTAGTTTTAATCGAGACTCGCAAAGCTTACCTTAAACGCCATTCACATCATCTTCTAGGTTCATGATTGGAATTCTTGATCTATGGAGCTCTAACCAAGCGAATCTGGCTCACCAGCTATCAGAATTTTCGCCTTAAAAATGCGTTGTTGAAATTTACTGGCCTAATAGGGATCTATAGGCTTTGCTACCAGTGATACGGGTAGATCGGAATGTGATCTACCCGTCTTTTATCCAGCCTCTAAGAATCTATTTAGAGAATAATCTTTTCCATAATTTTTGATTATTTTTATTACTTCAAAGATTTTGCTAATTCAGCACAGTAGTCCTTAGGCGCTATCGGGGGTGTTAGCCAATTAACATCAGCAAATGAGGAGTCTTGATATGCTGATGTGGAAGCTTGCATCCATACCACTGACGTTTTACTTGCAGCTGATGGGTTTAGTAATAGCGGTATGCCACGATCCTTTTTTACATGCTCTGCACCTGCAAGTAATAGCACAGTCCCTCCCTTATACATCCACAGTTGAGCAGTTTGAGCCATTCGTTCATCGCGGGCAATCTGAATGCGAGCCATTGCAGGAACTTGTGAAGCAGGCAAAAGTCCACAGTGGCCCTTAATCATACTTTCCCTGTGAGCACTTAGCACTGCACTCGGGACTTTAGCATCCCAAGAGGCATCAGACATTACCTCACTCATCGCTGAATACGGTAAATTAGAGCCAATTACGGGTACTCCTACTCGAACAGCTTGCATCACTATCGGACCATAGCTACTCCAAGGCCATCCAGCATCACCCCACTGCAAGCGCTCACGTACAACGCTCTCAGTTGAGTCAACTGGCATGCCTACAGTATTCAGGCCGTCATCCACCATTTCTAGTAATAGAGCTGAGAGTTTTTGTTTGGATGCTAAAGACTGTACGCTCAATCTTGCGAGCTCCTGATGCTCTAACGCATCATGCTGCTCACCAAGGAGTAATAGTTCACTTGTAGGCAATGTCTTTACTTGTGAGCGCCAATCTACTTGCCCCCAAGCAGGCGTAAGAAATATTGAGGCCACAAGGCCCAAAATAAATGACGTCCAGTAAGAGCGGGGTGAAAACAACATTGCCATGGATTCTTATCTTTATCCTAAAAAGATCGACACGATCGGCCAAAAAAGAGGTTTTAGTAAATCCTCATAATCACTAAGGGATTTCATTAAGAAGAAAATATATTTAAATACTTTAATGACTTTTATATCTTATATATTGTGAGATACATAACTTTTTAGCTTCATTATTCATAGTTAAAATATTGTCAATACAGCAGCATATTAAATTGAAAAAATCGATGATAAAGACCCTACAGTTTGACGTGATGAACGTCATTACAGATTTAAAAGTATAGTGTAGAACGTTATTTAAGCATTTTTATTTAATTTAAAAAAAATAACCAGAGCTTTTTAACGACTTTCTTTTAACAAAAAGGGTTCCAAATGTTTAACGAAATATTATCAAAAGCAAAAGTACCGTTTTGGTCAACGTTACTTCTTGGGTTAACTTGTACTAATGCATTTGCATCTTCATCAACACTAGAACCAGATGACTTTGTTGGCATCTCATTTTGGTTGATTTCAATGGCTTTAGTTGCCTCTACTTTCTTCTTTTTTCTCGAAAGAGACATTGTTTCCACCAAATGGAAAACTTCCCTCACAGTTTCGGGTTTGGTTACTCTAATTGCTGCTGTTCACTACTTTTACATGAGAGATGTTTGGGTTTTGACAGGGTCGACTCCAACGGTTTTTCGTTACATTGATTGGCTTATTACAGTTCCATTACTGATGATTGAGTTCTACTTGATCCTTTCTGCGATTGCAAAGGTTCCGGCTGGTGTATTTTGGAGATTAATGATTGGTACCTTAGTGATGCTGGTTGGAGGATACTTAGGTGAAGCCGGCTATATGGCTGTCTTACCAGCTTTTGTAATTGGAATGTTAGGTTGGGCGTTTATTTTGTATGAAGTCTTTGCTGGTGAAGCCAGTAAAATTAGCGCAAAAAGTGCACCAGTATCAGTTCAAAAAGCTTTTAATACCATGCGGTGGATTGTTACTATCGGCTGGGCTATCTACCCAGTTGGCTATTATTTCGGTTACTTGACTGGTCAAGATCCAAAAGACAGTGCAAATCTTTTAAACATTATCTATAACTTGGCTGATGTTTTAAACAAAATTGCCTTCGGTCTTATTATTTGGAACGTTGCAAAAACAGAGTCACAAGCTACAAAAGCGTAATTTGTAAATAATCAGTATCTTCTCCGGCCTTTGCCGGAGATTTTATTTCTCAACACTCTTTATTGTAAATAGTGACCCAATATCAAAGAATTCAACGCTCTCTAAATTTATAAATCTAGAATAGAGCGCTCGATGAATCAAGTTGCTGTTAAGAATGAGATTAAGTGCTTACTTTAATCGAAAATGACCTGTGAAAGCCTTGAATTAACTTTGTATTTGCTAATTGAAAAGTATTTAGCAGGGGTGTGTCTGAACACTAAAGAGTCGAATTGGAACACTTAAATTGAAACATGCCATTGTTATTGGCGGAGGATTTGGAGGTATTGCTAGTGCCCTAAGACTCCGAGCAAAAAATTATGAAGTCACTCTGATCGATCGATGTGAGCAACTAGGTGGTAGAGCCCAGTTTTTTGAAAGAAATGGCTTTCGCCATGATGCGGGGCCGACTGTCATTACTGCTCCCTTTTTATTTGAAGAACTATTCGCGCTTTTTAACGAAAAATTAGCTGATCACATTACTCTTGTCCCACTCAAACCTTGGTACCGTTTTGTCTATGCAGACGGCGATCATTTTGATTATGGTGGCACACTCGAGGAAACTTTAGACGAAATCAAACGAATTGAGCCTGACGATTGTGATGGCTATCTAAAGTTATTGGCACACTCTAAGCGTATTTTCAAAGTAGGTTTTGTAGAGCTTTCCACAGAACCTTTCGATGGACTTTGGACAATGTTAAAGCAAATCCCAAGACTTATTGCATTGCAGTGTTATAAAACCGTATGGCAATTAGTAACTCAATATTTAAAAAGTGAAAAACTGCGTCAGGCATTTTCTATACAGCCACTCTTGGTAGGTGGCAATCCTTTTGACACCACAAGTATTTATGGCTTGATTCATTACCTAGAAAGAGAATATGGTGTCTATTTTGCAATGGGAGGAACCCATGCAATTACCAAAGCTTTAGAGCAACTGATGCGCCGTAATAAGATAAATATCTTATTAGGACAAACTGTGAAATCTCTAGTCATTAAGGCAGATACTGTCACTGGCATCTTACTGGAGGATGGTAAAGAACTATCAGCTGACTTAGTGGTATCCGATGCTGATCCCATTCACTTATATACCAAAATGATTAAGCCAAGTAAGCAGCAATATTTGGCACGCCTTAAGATTAAAAAAGCCAAACTCTCCATGGGTCTTTTTGTACTGTATTTTGGTACTACGAAAACTTATCCAGATATTGCGCACCATACAATTTGGTTAGGTGAACGTTATCAAGAATTACTAAAGGATATTTTTGATCGAAAAATCCTAACTGATGATTTTTCATTATATTTGCATCGCCCTACTGCTACAGACCCTAGTTTTGCACCTAAAGGTTGTGACAGTTTCTATGTTTTATGTCCAGTACCAAATTTATTGGGAGGACAAGATTGGTCGATTGAGGGTCCCAAGCTAAGAGATCGCATCGTTAGCGCTCTTGAAAAAACGATCATGCCCAATCTTTCTCAGACCATTACAGAAGATTTTTATATGACGCCTGAGAACTTCAAAAATAATTACTTGAGTTCACAAGGATCTGGGTTTTCTATCTCACCACTGTTTACTCAATCAGCCTGGTTTCGTTTTCACAATAAAGCTGAAGGAATCAGGAATCTCTTTTTAGTTGGGGCTGGAACCCACCCTGGAGCAGGTCTTCCAGGGGTAATCTCATCAGCTAAATTAATTGATAAGCTAATTCCGAGTATTGGGAAGGTCAAGCTCTCGTGAAGCCAATCACTCTTCATTCAGATGCTCATCAAGTCCTGGCAATTAAGGGTAAAAGTTTCTATTGGGCGAGTCATTTCTTAGGAAGAAAATATCGGCATAGAGCCACGCGACTCTATGGTTTTTGCAGATATCTTGATGACATGGTTGATGAAGAGGTTCAAGTAGTGACCGCTAAGCAAAATATCGCTCAGGCACAACAAGCTATTTTATTGGGATCCTCAAATCAACCTACCCTAACTAATGGTATTGATCTGATCAAGCAATGCCACATCCCCAAAAATATTGTTTTTGACTTAATTGCAGGAATTGAGTCAGATACCAAACTTGTTAGGATCGCTAATGAGCCTGAATTACTCCGCTACTGCTACCAGGTTGCCGGAACTGTTGGGTTAATGATGTGCCACGCATTAGATGTTAAAGATTCAAATGCAAAATCTTATGCGATTGATTTAGGGATAGCGATGCAACTCACTAATATTTGTAGAGATATCAAAACAGATGCTTTGGTTAATCGCCGATATATCCCTGTTAATCTACTTGGGAATATTGAAATAAATGATCTCATCAACCCTAATGAAGAACAGGCGAGCATAATAAGGATGGCTGTCGATAGCCTTTTACGACTCGCAGATAGCTTTTATCAAAGCGGAGAAAAGGGATTGGTTTACTTACCACTACGTGCAAGGATATCAATCTTAATTGCAGTGCGCATTTACCATGATATTGGTAATCGGCTGCGATCAGAAAACTATGAGTATTGGCACCAGCGCATATTTGTCTCTATGCTGAGAAAATTAGTCATTACCTTTTCTACAATAGTAGCAGTATGTTTTAAGTCTCATTTTTGGTTTCGCCCAAAGCATCATGATGTAGCCCTACATGAATCATTACATACCAACTCGCATTTTAGGATTTCTTAAATGGAACATGTTGCCACTGATTTAATTGTGATCGGTGCGGGCTGCGCTGGGTTAAGTCTTGGTTTTAATCTAGCAGAGATGGGTGAGGATGCACCTAAAACTATTTTTCTTGAGCAGCGCTCTGAATACCATAATGATCGAACTTGGTGTTTTTGGGGGTATCCAAATACGCCGTTTATGGAGTTGGTTCAAAATCGCTGGTCAAAAGTGAGAGTAAAAAATTCTAAGGATAGGAATGCGCTTATTGAGTGTGAATCCTCTCCGTATCAACTTTTAATTGCCAGTGACTTTTATCAGCACACTCTCCATAAAATTGAACAAAATAATAAGCTCGAGCTACGCACAGGCATTAAGCTCATCAATGAACCTTCACTAATTGGTAATGAATGGTTAGTGCAAACAAATACTGGAAATTTTTTAACTAAAGCGATCATTGATACACGCCCTCTTCCAAAGGATTCGATGAGGGATACGACACTTTGGCAATCCTTTGTAGGCTACGAAATTGAGTGTGAAGAGCCTCTATTCGACCCTAAGACAGCCTACCTTATGGACTTTTGTGAGCCAAATCCGGACTTTACTGGCTTTACTTATGTTTTACCTTTTTCACCAACAAAAGCCTTGATTGAATTTACAAGTTTTGGAAGTCAACCCTATTCCATGGAAGATTTATTGGAAAGATTGGAGAAAACAGTTGCCAACTATGTAAGAGGGAAGCGTTTTTCAATTATCAGAACAGAATCAGGCCTCATTCCAATGGGATTAGGTACGCGTCATCCAAACTATACTAATATACTTCCTAACAGTTATGTACAGGTTGGAGTAACAGCAGGTTCTGCCAGGCCAGCTACCGGTTATACATTTCAACGTATTCAAGCTTGGGCACAAGAGTGCACAAAAGAACTACAAAGAACAGGGCTGCCAATCGGTCATTCTGCTGATTCTTTTTTACTATCAAAAATGGATAATATCTTTTTAAATGTTCTGAGAAATAACCCCGAGATGGGATCATCCTTATTTATGGACATGTTTACCAAAGTGAGTCATCCAAGACTGATTCGTTTTTTATCCGATCATGGCGGTATATTGGATTATCTTGCAGTGGTTACTGCTTTGCCACCGCTACCTTTTTTAAAAGAAGTCTTTCGTTTTTCAAAAAAATAAAGCGGATGAATCAGCTTAAAGCCCAAGGGGTCTGCTTCAGCTTACTGGCGATTGCGGTTGTCATCATCAGCATTTTTTGGCAGCCCACTAATAATCTCTCCTATTTAATTATTTTAGGCGTCATCATTTTTTTTCTCGGAGTACCTCACGGTGCCTTGGATCCGATTTTTGCCAGCAAATTATTTTCCGTCTCGAGTTGGAGATCTTGGTCTTATTTTATCTTGTTATATGGTTTGCTAAGTTTAGTAATGGTAATTTTTTGGGTACTTTTTCCCTTGCTATTTATGATTACTTTTTTATGTTTGTCAGTTTTACATTTCTCAAGAGATTTAGAAAATACTGCTCCGAGAATTACCAAGCTGTTATACGGAGGTGCTGTGATTGTATTACCCACAGTGCTGCACTATGACGTAATGGTCAATTTATTCACCTTGATCCTTAATCAAGAGGAAGGTCTGTTGATTGTTAATTTTTTAAGGATCATTGCATTCCCTTATCTCATTCTATTGATTCTGAGTATTGCGTTTGAAAGTTATAGAAACACTTTTCAGGCAATTGAATTACTCTCTGTAAGTCTACTGGCGATTATTGCTCAGCCTTTATTAAGCTTCACAATATTTTTCTGTGGAATGCACAGCATAAGACATGTTCTTAGAACCCAATATTATTCGCAATTAAGTTGGAAGAAGATCTTTTTAAACTCATTACTACCAATGCTAGGTGTTCTTTTAATTGCAGTGTTGAGTTGGATTTTTTTACCAGAATCACCTGATTATCCACGTATCCTACAACTTATATTTGTGGGTTTAGCCTGCCTCACAGTGCCTCATATGCTACTAGTAGATAGAGTAAAGCATCCAAATCATTAATTGAGCAAATTGATTCTCTAAAGCTTGGTATCCTACAATATGCAAATGTTGATACAAATCATAAACCTACTACTTCAGGTATTCATCAGTATTGTCGCTGGGGCCTGTCTTTTGCGTTGCTATATCCAGTGGCTTGGTTCTAAGTTTGGGGCTGGTCAAATTAAATCCATTGGGTCTTACTTATTCCCTCTCACCAATTGGATCATTCTGCCAATTCGCCGAATGATCCCTAGCTTAGGTCGATTCGATACTGCTAGCTTTCTTGCTGCCTACGTTCTAGTTTTGGGTAAAACAATGATCCTATCCTGGATAGCTGGACCAATAGCTTTGACTGTATATTCACTGATTTTTACCTTAATTGAACTATTAGACTTAACCATTTCAGGTCTCATTTGGCTAGTACTCGCAAACGTCATTCTCTCTTGGATTAGTGCTGGCTCTTCAATCCAATACCTTGTATCTCTTTTAGTCGAACCACTTCTTAGTCCCATAAGACGAGTAATACCTAATCTAGGTTCCCTTGATTTATCCCCTCTCGTCTTATTATTGATTTTGCAAGTACTACAGATTATTTCAAGTAACCTAAAGTAACGCAGAAAAAAATACCAACCCGAAGGTTGGTATTTTGATTTCTGGTGGGCCCACCAGGACTTGAATCTACTTTATAAGTAGTTTTAAGAATACAGGAATCAAAACTTCTCTCCCAGAAACATACTTAAACAGGATTTAAGTTTGCCAACGCTATCAGCTGCCACCCATTAGGAGTTTTATCCCAAACACTTAAACGGGTAGAAGATTTAGTAGAGAGACGCTCGCCATCAATGGTCTCCTCAATAGAGTTCCAACATGTAACAACGAGATGGTTATTTGCTTTGGTGACTTTAAAATCATGCAGAGTGTATGTGCCTAGATTCACACCTTTTAAAAGAGCTAATTCAGCAGCATGATCTCTTGCCCCATCAGAGTGAACTGATTGAAAGCTAGGAGAAATCATCGCTTCGACTGCCGACCAATTTTGGCCAGCTATTGCACTAATGAACTGGCGATAAAGATTTTCGCCTTCTAAATTAAGATTGATTTCTGACATTGCATTCCTTTATATAAAAAATGTTACTAAATTAATTTCAAAATATTTACACCATCTACTTTACAGCTATTGCCCTTATTTTAGAGCAAATGGAAGCTCTGATTTATAAGGACCAAGAAAGCGACATAGCAGAACCGCAGCTCCTAGAGACGAATATAACAATCCAAAAGAGTCTATTAAACCCTTCGATCATAGGGGTAGTAATCCGTTAGTTGCGAGTTCGAAACTCGCCCCACCCACTAGGACTTGAACCTGGAACCAAAGGATAAAAAGAATATTGTTCCACCTAAAACCCCAATTAATTTAATAGCTTATGGGCGTCAAAATGAAGTGTGTAATGGATTTTTATGTCCAATTGGTGATGGGCTTGGGATTCGAACTTTTTTAAACGGGTCAGAAAAACTACCGATAAAACCTAGATTTGGTGCCAACACTGAAGTTAATCAAAACTGCCGTATTGAACGGAGAGTAAGACGTTCAAATTGAAGCTGCCACCAATAAACTGCGAGATGGGTTTGCTCAATCGGTTACCCATAAAGGCGGCAATACTCTCATTGAGAAGGTTTGCATCTGCGGGGTTGGAACCTACCCCAGCGGTATATCCCCATAGGGAATCAATAGCTAGCAAAGTCCCTTGCTTCAGGGACGACCGTGGTAATTACGCGAAGTTTCCCATGCTACTTCTTGCAAATGACGCGCCACATCGGGCGATAGTTCAGACGTGAACTTGCTGCCCACTGGATTGACATTCCAAATAGATGCCACCATAGTGGCCGCAGTGAGGTAACTGCCGGCCAGAGTGGGGTGGCGTTTATCAGGTACAGTCAAATTGATGTCAGGTCGTTTGGCAATGGAGGCCGCAAAAGCAAGGCCCGCAGGTATAACGTGCGCGTTGTTTTGTCTGCCCGCCTCGGTATAAGCATCGGCCAGTCCTTTGGTCATTTCTGGCTTGTCTGCATAGGCCCATGTCATTAGAAAGATGGGCTCGACACCTTTTGCACGCGCTGTTTCAGAGTGTTTTTTTGAATAATCAAAAAATACTTTTGAAAGTATGGGGTGCACAGGACATTGGCTGCAGTCCATCAAAATAACGCTGTCGTATTGGCGGCCAGGTGGGTTGAAGCGAACTTCGTTGTCACCCACGAACGAGTAGCGGCCCAAGCCATCGGGTCGCAAATAAGATTCCAAGTCATGCCAATCAATGCCAGCGCCACTGATGGTGAGAGACGTAGCGCGGTGGTTAGCTTCTTTTCCATTAACCGAGTCACGCGCCAAGCGGATGGTGATGTTGTGCAGGCTGTTGTTGTAGTACATGAAGCTATGGCCCACATACAAAATAGACCTTGGTGGGTTGGCCGATGCCGCCTTCGCCATGGGCAGCTTGGCTGTATCCACATTTGCGCTAGGCGCTTTGAGGGCTCCGGCACATCCGGCCAGCGCCAGCAAACTTGCCAAGGCTGCGCCTTTTAAAATTGATTTCATCATGTTGAGCTTTTGATTCATTGTAAATAAGCGGCCCAGCTTGATGGAGTTTTGTATTAGTGTCAATAACTAGTTACCCACATGAGTGTATGTACCTAGCTCGATGAAATCCAAAATGCCGCACGCGGACCCGTAAATCTTTTTAGCCTACGCGCGCATCTTGTATTCTAAATAATTATTCGTAACGCAAAGCTTGAATCGGTTGCATATTAGCGGCTTTCTTAGCAGGATAGTAACCAAAAAATATTCCAATCGCGGCAGAAAAACCCACTGCAAGGGCAATTGATGCAAATGAGAGCTCAACTGGCCAACCAGCAAGCGAGCCTACGAGCATTGAGGCAATTGAGCCCAATAAGACCCCAATTACGCCACCAATAGTAGCTAAGGTCATTGCCTCAACTAAAAATTGCGCCAAAATATCTTTACTACGTGCACCAATTGCCATCCGCAAACCAATTTCTCGGGTGCGCTCGGTAACCGAGACCAGCATAATATTCATAATGCCAATACCCCCCACCATTAGGCTAACTGATGCTACTGCAGCCAATAATAGCGACATCACTTTACTTGAGGCTTCTTGTGCTTGTAATATCTCAGTCAAATTACGAACTGTAAAATCGTTATCAGCAGTAGGTTGAATGCGGTGGCGTTGACGCAATAATTCAGTAATATGCTCTTCTGCTAATTTCATATTCTGGCCTGCACCCACCTTAATAATAATCGAGCCAACGCGGGCAATCCGACCGAGTGCTTCGCCAAATAGACGTTTCCGTCCAGTTGATAAAGGTACGAACACCGCATCATCTTGATCTTGACCCTGACTACTTTGACCCTTACGGTCGGTAACCCCTATAACCAAAAATGGAATTCCTTTAATACGTACCATTTGATCGATCGGATCAACATCTTCGAATAATTCTCTAGCAACGGTTTGTCCTAGCACAACAACTTTACTAGCGCCTTGTAGTTCACCAGCATCAAAAAATCGACCTTTAGCTAAGGTCCATTCACGGGCATCAAAATAGTCATTCTTCACGCCATAGATAGTTGTACCCCAATTATTATTACCGGTGACAATTTGCCCAGCACCCCTTGATGTTGGCGCAGCGATGGCGACCTCCGGTACTTCACGGACGATGGCATTGGCATCCTCCTCTGTTAAGCTTTGCGCATTCCCAGCACCTAAGCGCACCCCCGATTGCAATAAAGTTCCAGGAATTAAAATCATTAAATTAGAACCTAAGCTTGATATTTGTTCTTTCACTCGCGCTTGAGCCCCACTACCAACAGCTACCATCGTAATCACTGCGGCTACCCCAATGATGATGCCTAGCATTGTTAATACCGAGCGTAATTTATTAATCCGTAACGCCAATAAGGCAATCGATAAATTGGTTTTAAGATCAAGTTGCATACGGCTATTTCAATCGAATATCAACAATTTGACCATCACGAAAAGTGATCTCTCTTTTCGCATAAGCCGCTACTTCTAGCGAATGAGTCACCACAATTATTGTCATACCTTGCTGATTTAAGCGGGTCAGTAATTCTAAAACTTCAACTGAGGTTTTAGAATCAAGCGCACCCGTTGGTTCGTCGGCCAAAATCAATAAGGGGTCATTTACTAAGGCGCGGGCAATTGCAACCCGCTGCTGCTGTCCGCCCGATAACTCAGCGGGTGTATGGGTAAAACGCTTGCCAAGCCCAACTTGCTCTAAACGGACCTTAGCGTGATCAATGCGAGCTTGATGATCTAAATGGGCTAAAGGTCCATTGCGGGCATACAATAAAGGTAGGGCAACATTGTCAACAGCCGAAGTACGTGCGAGTAAATTAAACTGTTGAAATACAAAACCAATGCGGCGACTACGTACATCCGCTAAGGTGTCGGCATCCATCACCTCAACATTCTCTCCGGCTAAAAAATATGATCCGCTAGTGGCTTGATCAAGACAGCCAATGAGATTCATAAATGTAGATTTTCCTGAACCTGAGGCACCCACAATGGCAACAAAATCTTGGGTATCAATATCAAGTGAAACATGATCTAAGGCATGCACCATCTGATCACCAGTGCCATAGGTTTTACTTAAATTATCAGTATGAATTAACACGTTATTTAGCAGTACTTTAAAACATCCGTGGACCAGCAGGACGACTCGGGCTACCACTCGCAGTTCCAGAAGACTTACTGTCGGGTGACTGAATACCAATAATCACTTCGTCGCCGACTTTTAAGGGGGGCAATTTTTCATCATCATCAGGTAAAATTTCGGTGAAATTGCCATCTGATAATCCAGTTTTGATCATGCGCTGCACTGCCTTAGAACGAAGTCCTTCATCTTGTAAGAGCCAAATGCGGCGTATCATCGGCACACCACGACTACCCCCACCTCCACCTCTACGAGCTGCGCCAGTTGGGGCAGCAGAGGGTGGGGTTGAAGCTTTGCTTGCTGGCGCTTCACCAACCGCAGGCATACGAAAACGTAATGCTGTATTTGGAATCTTCAAAACTTTATCGCGCTTGTCAACTACAATTTTGACATTAGCGGTCATCCCAGGTAACAACTTAAAATCGGGATTATCGGCCGATAGAATCACAGTATAGGTCACCACATTTTGAATGGTAGTAGGTGCTTTACGAATTTGAGTAATCTTTGACTTAAAGATGCGGCCAGGGAATGCATCGACGGTAAAGTTCGCGTTCAGCCCCGCACTTAATCGACCTACATCAGCTTCATCAATTGCCGTATCAACTTGCATCTCAGCCAAATTCTTGGCAATAATAAATATCTCTGGAGTTTGTAAGCTAGCTGCTACAGTCTGCCCTACTTCAACACTACGCTTTACCACTACCCCATCGACCGGCGCTCGAATTACTGTGTCATCAAGTGATTTTTTAGATGACCGTAAAGCAGCTTCAGTCGTTTTATACGCCGCCTCTGTTTGAACCAGGGCTTGTGGCGAGATAAAGCCTTTATCGATTAACTTTAGATTAAATTGGTGATTCTTCTGCGCTAATGTGAAAGTGGCTAACGCTTGATCATATTTAGCTTGAAAATCACGTGGGTCAATTAACGCAATCACCTGCCCCTGTTTTACTGGTGAATTAAAATCGACCAGTAATTCTTTTACCATGCCAGTTACTTGCGAGCCTACGATAACTTGTTTTACTGGATTTAAAATACCACTGGCATTAATTGAAGCAACAAGAGGACCCTCCTCAATTAAAGCCGTGCGGTAATCGGGTGCATTTAACCCAAATACAGCGCGCACTACAAACCACATCATGGTCAGCGCTATTAAACTTATTAGCGTAATACTAAGCCAGCGCCATCTTCCAACAAAACAACGGCGTGAAAAATCCCCAAGCCAGCTATTGGTTACTTGATGCTTTAAGCGCAAGAAAAAAGCCTTTATTTTTTTTACCATCTTTATCAAGCTATGGCTGCAAAATCGTAGATGCCATGTTCATCATCAATGTGGGAATAACAGCAATTAGTAATGCCAGTAGTTTTTTCATATGAAAGTCCTTAACGAGTTATTTTATGAGATGTGAAGTATCTACTATGAAATCGTAGCATGAATAAAAGACGATAAATAGACGGAATTTCACTATTCTGGGTAATAAAAACCACTCCGTAGAGTGGCTGACATGCATGAAGAAACTCTTACGGTATTTTAAAACTTATAACCAACACCCACTAACAAGTTATAGACATTGGCATTTAAATTGGTAGTTCAGCTTAAGGTTCGAGTCCCAGATGTAGCGCTTTGGTTATGTACGGAATTGCCATAACTAAAGTAATTTGCTTCTCCAAAGCCATACCAGTTACCAGAAAAGAATTGTTTGTAGCCTACACCTAGCGAGTAGCCGCTTAAGTTTTCGGTAGCACTAGCACTGCCTTGGGAAGATTTAACCGATGCACCTTTATAGCCTACCTTAAGATAAGCCAAGCCATCTGTACCGACATTCATGCCAGGCGCAATGAAAATGTTGTAAGCATTTTATTTTTGGTAGGTATTTAGATACACTGGTATACCCTTGATCTATTAATTAATAGAAGATCACTCCTCCCCAACAACCGTTA
>JABMMT010000179.1 GCA_013205155.1 Betaproteobacteria bacterium
AATGAGCTCCGGAGAATCTACCGCCGTTACTGCCAAAAATGAATCTGTCATGACATACTATTGAATCATCTTGGCATCTAACGCAACTACCTTTAGGCGCTCTCGTTCTTTTTGCATATACTCGGCAAAACTAGCCCTAGAACCCCCAACTACAAGAGTTCCAGCATTATTAAAGATAGCTTTGACTTCAGGGGACTGCAAAGCTTTTTGATTGGCTTGATTCATTTTTTCGAGAATATCCGTTGGGGTACCTGCGGGCGCCATCATTCCCACAAAATGGGTAATGAAAATACTGGGGTAACCTAATTCTTTAGTAGTGGGCACATCTGGCAGACTTGAAGAACGTTGATCATAAGTCACGGCTAATGCCTTAACCATTCCCGCCTTAACTTTAGAGCTAACTACCTGAGTAGACTCAGAAGCAAGCTGCACCTGCCCTCCTATTAAAGCAGTCACAGTGTCACTACCACTCTTATATGGAATGGGCTCAATATCAACATCAGCAGCTATCTTCAGCAATCCTGAGACAAAGTGCGGTGTTGTTCCAACCCCAGGTGTAGCAAATACTACGCGATTGTCTTTGCTTGCCTTTAGATTAGTAATAAATTCTTTTAAATTTGAAGCAGGATTATTGTTATTGGCAATAATGACTGATGGGGCAATCGTTAGCAGACTAACTGGAACTAAATCCTCATCTTTATGTTGTTGGTCATTACGAACTAAGGTAGTGGTGACTAAACCATTACTACTGACCAAGAAGGTATATCCATCAGGCTTACTTTTTGCAACAAAAGTTGCTCCCACCATGCCGCCAGCACCAGGTCTATTTTCAAGAATGATGGGCTGCTTCAGTAATACAGCGAGCTCCTTGCCTATCGTCCTACCCACAATATCAATATTGCCGCCCGGAGCGAAAGGCACAACAATGGTGATTTGTTTGGCAGGCCATGCTTGCGCATATATGCTATTTGCACCGAATGCAAAAGCAATTACCAGTAATCGAGTCAGGAATTTCATGCGGCGCACCTTTTCCTTTAAAAATGGGTCACTAAAATTTAGTAGTAGCTAGTTTTACTCCTAAATAGAAACTTGTCAACAAAAGACCAAATTTCCTAGTGTTTATCCCAATCAAGACAAAAGTACGGCCTAAGTCCTAGGGATGCGAATCAAAAAAGGGGGGGGTTAGCAACCCTTAGCTTTGAGAACTGCATCAATCCATGAATCGTTATAAGTGCCATCTTTAATTGACTTCAAGGTCGCTACCTCTTGCGCCACCTTTTCTGTTCCCAGTTGCGCTACTTCTAACGCCACTTTTGGAGAGAAAGCTACAACACCATCTGAGTCGCCTAAAACAATATCACCTGGATTAATAATCAATCCGCCAATTGAAACTGGCACGTTTACAGCTCCTGGGCCATCTTTATAGGGACCTCGTAAATTGATTCCTCGTGCCCAACAAGGAAACTGAGCTTTTTCAAAGGCATTGACATCGCGAATGGCGCCATCGATTACGGCAGCGACTGCACCCTTTGACTTAGCAACACTCATCATAATTTCGCCAAAGAGTGCGCGCGTCAGATCACCTTCGCCATCAACCACTAAGACATCACCAGGCTTAAGCATTCTGAGCGCAAGATGTATCATCAGATTGTCTCCAGAGCGCACTTTGACAGTAACAGCATTGCCACAGGCCGTGACTGGGGACTGATTGACTGGATAAAGCCCATTGGTACCGTTCAGTCGACCAGTCACATCACCCACAATCGATGTTGGAAACTCTGCCAGTGCTTTGATACCCTCAACTGAAGGAGCTACGCGATCATTGATTTCAATTCCATTCCACATATCGATTCCTTAAAAATTAAATTCCATCCACTGGAGTAAGCAGTGGTTTACCAGCTAAGTGTAAATTGACATTATCGATAAAGCGCTGCACTGAGGCATGAATTGCTTCAGGTGAAATTCCAGCAATGTGAGGTGTCAAGATTGCATTTTCAAACTCCAAGAGTTCTACAGGTGGCTTTGGCTCGCTCTCATACACATCAAGCGCTGCCGCACCAATCACATTACCTGCCAACGCTCTTGCTAGGGCTTTAGTATCGACCAAACTGCCACGCGAAATATTGACTACTACACCCTTAGGTCCTAGGGCTGCAAGTATCTCGTCATTAATCATATGAAAGGTTTCTTTACCACCAGGTGCAGCAACTACTAAAAAGTCACACCACTGCGCCAAACTCTTCAGGCTGTCAAAATATTGATGCCCTGTTTCATCGCGACGAGTTCGACTGAAATAGCCAATTTCCATCTCGAATGCCTTGGCCCGCTTAGCGATCTTTTTAGCTATCGCACCCATGCCAACTAGACCAAGCTTTTTATAAGAAACATGGGGTGGCCTTGGAATATCATCTCGCCACATACCCTGCCTAACGCCAGCATTCATCATCGGAATTTTACGAATAGCTGCTAACAAAATTCCCATAGCATGATCTGCTACGCAGTCATCATTAGTCCCTGCTGCATTAGCT